>NZ_JAAHHX010000050.1:0-48320 GCF_010672065.1 Moorena sp. SIO4A1
GAAAATCCGTTCTAGAGGTACCAATGTCAGTGGTTCCGTTTGATGAGGAGCCGGATGATGTGAAAATGTCACGTCCGGTTCTGAAGACGAGTCGGTGAGGCGACTCACCGGCTTAGTTTAATAGTGGCTGGAATATTTTGGTCAAAAGTTTGGTCGGGTAACTGTTGCAGTCAACCCTGCTTATACCAGCCAGAATTGCTCTAATTGTGGCGAAGTAGTCAAGAAGTCTTTATCGACTAGAACTCATGTCTGCAAGTGTGGGTGTCGGCTAGATCGCGATCACAACGCCGCAAAAAATATACTAACTAGAGCCTTAAGTACCTTGGGGCACACGGGAACTCTACTCAACGCTCGGGGAGATTTGTCCTCTACTCTTTTTGGTTCCGGCCTGGAAGGGCAAGACGAGTCGCTGAACCGAGAATCCCCTAGCTTCTAGCTATGGGGAGTGTCAACAGATTAAGATTTGGCTGGGTCGTTGACCTTCTGTGCATCCAGTCCGCGTCGAAGATTTTGTTTGGGTTACGATAATGGGTAATCGGTAACAAACTTCGCTGCAGTTGTCGGTAATTTAGGACAAGAGAACTTCGGATCAGGGCAGAATAATGGATGCACGAGTATCCCCCTTTATCCGCCCATCCTCCCATCCGATCCATCTCGACCTGCGCCTAAAAAGGAAAAAGGGACAATAGATTGTTATAGTATCATCCCTTTAACCTATTCCATTTACTCTTTTTCCCAAGTTAATCATTCTGAACATAGTGGAATTCACTGGTGTCTACCTAACTTAGTAGGTATCAAAGTAGGTATTAAACCAGAGGACATCTATGACTCAGTTGGGTTTGGGGAGTCGCTACGCTTTTCACTTGGCCGCTTGTGAGTAGGTAAGGGAGTGGAGTTGCTTAAGTTGTCCTCAAGAACCATACGCTGTTCCATCTGACGGAGAAAATAACCAGTCATCATGGCTGAAGCCAACAATCCAGCTAAATTTTCCCGATCAGTGGTGATTTGAACATTAAAGTTTTCTGATGGCAGCATCCCTACTAGCCCCTGAACGTTCTGAGAGATGATTTGTTGGATTTCAGGGCTAGCAGACTTAGCAATCCTTGCTAAAACATCAGAAGGTTGATTCTGGAGGTATTGCAGCAGTTGGTTCGCTTGAGGCTCTGCTCCTGGGGAACTTAGAAAATCGGGGTTGAATACCATTAGAAATTTTAGGTTTGACCTGCTTCATCTCGACTTTTCTATACTCTAAACGATTGTGAGATAAGCTGAATCCGCTTTCGGGGATAAATCTAAGTTTTTTCGGTAGAAATTCTGAGAAAAAAAGCTTACTTAAAGAAATCTTGAAGTTTCTGTAACCCTTGGCATAGCTTCTATTGGGGTGGCAGTAGCTGCTCAACTTCAAAGTGTTGATGAAATTTTTCAGTAACTTGTAACCAGTACGAGCGCCCCTCAGTTTGTCTACGTTTCTGGACAAAATCGAGCTCGACCAGTTCCTGGATATGTTGATACGCTCCACTCCCACGAAGGTTGACTAGGTCAGCTTGAGTAATCGGACCTTTAAGAGCGATCGCAGCTAAAGTCCTCAAAGCACCTGTGCCCAATTCAGCGGGAATTAAGTTTTGCAGTAATTCACTAAACGTGGCTCGTAACTGTAAGCTATACCCAGCAGGGGTTTCCACAACTTCTAAAGCACTGTCCCGGTGGGCATAGTCTGCCATCAGTTCAATCAGGCCATCCGCAACTTTTTCGCGATCGCATTGGGCATACTCTGAGATTTCCTCTATGGAGACGGGCTGTCCCTTCAAGTATAGAATCGCTTCAATTTGGGTAGCTAGACGAGGCATTGTTTTAATTCGCTTCTAATCCAATTGACGTCCTGTCAATTCAACAAAAATATCTTCCAGGTTGGAGGGACGAACCATCACACCAGTTTTATCCGGTAAACTTTCGAGATAGCCACTCGCTTGTTCCAGAGTCGGGAAAAATTTGTACTCAAAGCGTTCTGAGAGTTGTTTGATCAGCAATCCTTCCCCATGTTGGTGGCGCAACTGTTCAAGTGTACCTAATTCGATTAGTCTACCAGAATCCATGATCCCGATCCGTCCTGGCTTGCCAGCGCCATAGCCATCGCACAAAAACTCCACTTCTTCCATATAGTGGGTAGTTAGCAATATGGTCATACCTTGGCGATTCAAATCCCGAATAATTTCCCACAGGCGACGGCGGGTTTGGGGGTCTAATCCCACTGTAGGCTCATCCAAAAATAGAATCTTCGGTTGATGTAACAGCGCTCTAGCAATTTGCAACCGACGCTTCATTCCCCCAGACAGAGTTTTCACTAAACTATCCCGTCGGTCTATTAGCTCTACATACTCTAACCACTGATTAATCAGCCGCTGACGCCCAGGATTGGCAATGTGATGCAGCCGTCCGTGGAGTTCCATGTTTTCCCAGACAGTCAGGTCAATATCCACGCTAGTTTGCTGCAAGACCACACCAATATTTTCCTTGACCTGATCTTTTTCTTGTACAACGTCGTAACCCGCTACCTTAATTTGCCCCTTGGTCGGTTCAGTTAACGTAGTTACCATCCGAATTGTAGTGGATTTACCAGCACCATTCGGACCAAGCAAACCAAATATCTCTCCTGATTCAATCGTAAAGGAGAGGTCATTGACTACAGGGACCTTATCGTAGATTTTGTAGATGTTCTGGAGGGAAACAGCTGGGGGCATAGATTCCTTGTATGTATGATATTGAGTCAACAGACTTAAGCTAACCCGCTTCCACACCACAGGTTAGAAGCAAATTATATCATGTTGATCTAATTCCGTTAATAAAAAGAGCAGTAATCGCAAATTTAGGGGCAAATACAACTGCTACAGTTGTATTCATCAATATTAACGGTTATTTAATTAACATAGTATTACTTTGAATTTTAAATTTCCAATACTTAAAATCAAGTATTGGAAATTTAAAGTAAACTTAAGTATTATTATATCTAGACAAAGCATCAATCCGTAGGTTAAAACAAATAGGGGCTGTTCCTTTGGTTACTCCATTAGTTATCAGCTACAGTTATTGACTTTTATCGTAGAATTTAGTATGGCAATATTTCGGATATTAGGTCGGGTAATCGATCCAAAAACCAGTGGCGTCGTTTCAGGACTAAGGGTTGAAGCATGGGATAAAGACCTTATTTTCAACAACTTGGTGGGTAGGGCCATCACTGATGACCATGGCAGCTTTGGTATGGAATTCGATGAATCCTATTTTCAAGAACTGTTTACTGACCAACGACCAGACATTTTTTTCAAAGTATTTTGTGATCAGCAACTGATAAAAAGCACTGAGGATTCAGTGCTGTGGAATTTGGACATTGGCGAGACTGAAGTCTTGATAACTGTAGATAACTATAGCAAAAATAACGTTTACGAAAAATACCTACAAGCTGCTGTTCAAGGTTCTAAAGATAATCCCAAACTATTATATCTCGGTATTAATACTTCACCATACAAACAGCAAATTAAAGATTATCCCTCCCGCCTGAACCAGAAACCGGATGGTAAACATCTAGTGTCTGTAATTAAAGCGGATAAGACTTTCAGTCCTTATCCAATCCTGGGGCAACTTCCAGATATTGATCAGCAAGGTTTGGAGTTTCTCCATCAAGACATCAAAGAAGCTTGTGTCTGTGTTGGTAGTTTTGTAGACCAAGAGTTCAAGGTAAAATGGTTGGGACGAAATGCCCTAAGTAATGACGAATTATGGAGTGGTAGTAAGATTATCCCCATTATTAATCTAGTATCTCGCCTTAATAGCAAATCTCCTAATGACGACCTCGATAAGTGTACAATTCGAGGCACAGACCAAGCTGGAAATCAAAGGGATATTCCTGTCTGTGATTTAATCACAGATGTGATCAGTTATGACTACAATACAGCAAGTTCTAATTGCTTAGGAGCAATGTTAAAGCGCTTTGCTCCCCAAATGGACTTAGAAAATTGGCTGAAACAGATTACAGGTAATGATAGCCTGATTTTCCGTGGCCGATATGGGGAAAAACCCTTTATCGAGTACCCCCAGTTGTTTGGTAGCACAACCAAAAGGATAATTCTAACTGCTGACCCTGAACCCCCTCAATGGGAAAGTAATACTATATCCGCTTATGATTTAAATCGGATGATCTCAATGGTGGGTTGGCATAATTACATACCGGAAGCATGCCAGCTACCAGGAGTTAAGTGGGATAGTCTCGAAAGTATCATCAGAGCAATGGCGAACGATCCAGCTCGGTTAGTTGATTTAGCTATTAAAGAGTTGGGTTTGTTGAATGTGATTGACTCAACAGTGATTATCTCAAAACTCGGCAACGGAGTTACCAGTATTAGGAACAGAACCGAAGCGGTTTATGTCGCCCTAGTTAAATTAGTTAAGCCTAGTCTTGACGATGCCCTCAAGCCAGCTAAATTGATTACCTTCAGTATGGCGCTACGGGGAGCAAAAGTGCTTGAGCCAAGAGATTTCAATCGTGAAGCGGTGGAACTTGATGCCAGAATAGCAACAGAAGTGACAGAGATTTTGCGCAGAGCGGTGATGGGGGAATTGGTTTGAATCTAGTGTCAATTGGGTGAAGTACATAATTTTGGGATTTTAGGGAACAGGGAACAGGGAGCAGGGAGCAGGAAAAAATCCTGTGTACCTCATAAGTATGCAAAAGGTTATATCCCTCTTGTGTCACTTTGATCAATTTTCACGGTAAGTGTCCGGTTACTGTCTAAACTCCAAGTAAATGTAAGTAGTTATATCAAGTCCGGTTAATCACCTCCCAAGTAGTCTCTGGATTGTAGGCCAGAAGGGATATCATGATTAGTCAACCGGACTTGATATTATATCATGGCCAGAAACGTTTTATGCTTGGGTTTTTTAGGGTCAGGTTTAGACAAAAATTTAAAACCGTGTGGGGACAAAAACCTAAAGAAAAAAAGTATAGCTTCTCGTCTAACTACTACAAGATTTTCTTGGATATCCAAAGACGATGTGACTTTCAAATTTCTTTTTCAAACTTTCTTTTGTACGTTTTCTTTGTTCTGCAATATACTATCCCTATTTTTTTAGCGACTATCGCAGGTATTACGGCAGGTAATGAGTTATTGGTCACGTTTATTCAAGAATTTGTTTCTGATGACCAAGCTGAAAATATCGTCAAGTTTTTTATATTTTTAATTAGTCTATTAGGAACATTATTCGGCACCATAAGTGCGACAACTAACCCTTCGGAAAGCTATGATAATGCAGCAGCGTTTCATAATAAATTTTCTGAGTTTAAGATTAATTTAGCGATAGATATGATAAATCTTGAACTTACTAATGCTATGGAAGAAGATTACCTGCAGCTTCTGAAGCAAAAAAATGCTAATCTTTCGGAATTGATTCAGGAATATAATCAGAAACGGTCGATCGATAAGAATCAAGTAGGGGGAGATAATTAAGAGGGGGGAGTGTGGGAAGTGTGGGAGGTGTGGGGAGATGGGGAGATGGGGAGATGGGGAGATGGGGCTTTCAAGGTGAAGTTTCCAGATCCGCTGTTCCCTGTTCCTTTTGCTATATATAGCGGACGCAAAACAAAAAAACCAACAACATCCCATACTCAGCACGCTAAGCTATATATAGATGAATGGATTTTAAGCTGATATCTGGAATAGTACGGTTGACAAATTAAAAAGCTATAGCTATAGTCAAAATATTGATATCTCCAAGCTGGGCAGGCTAAGTAAAAACACTTCTATCCACGTAAAGGAGTGTTTTTAGGTTTAGCAAAGGCGCAAAGGTGATTGGTTGGAGTTTTCTGATGCCACTTTTACCTTGGAGCCAAAGTAATGATCCTAAAAATAATAAGTAAATAGGTAAGTAAATAGGTAAGTCCTGATCTGGTCTTAAGCCTTATATTAGCGATTGGCCGTAGGTCACGCTACGCGAACGCTAGTTTTGTCGTAGTAGTAAACAGTCGTTACTTCTAGGGATAAATAGCAATTGCGTCACATCCAAATAATTTGGATAAAGGCGGTGCCATGGCTATGCCAATTGTTAGGAACGATTGCTTAGGCTTAGGAACTTATTCCAATCAGCAACGCCGAAATTATCACTACAGTAATCAGCGATCAATCTATGCGCTAGGCGCACGCTGCGCGAACAGCGATCGCTTTTAGCGGAAGCTTCGCTTCATCGCGTAGCGTGACCTACGGTCAATCAGCTAACACGCTACTTGAAAAGCTGCCCAAACCGCTATTAATAATGAGAGCAACAGAGCTGAGCCAAAATTAGTAAATTGGTATTAATCTCTTTATTTAAGAAGCTGCGAATTTATAGCGTTTATAGCATTTATGAGGTACGCTTTTCAACCTCAAAGTCCCCCTTAATAAGGGGGATTTAGGGGGATCACTTGATAGCTGAATCCTGACAGAAATCAAGTTTTTAGGAGACAGCCAATGATATTACTACATCAGCCAAGCACAATTATTGGTGACCGCTATCGCATTGTTGCACCCTTAGGTCAGGGTGGCTTTGGAACAACCTACGAAGCTGAAGATTTAACTAACTACAAGCGAGTAGCCCTTAAAGCCATCTCCCTGCGCGGACTAGAAAACTGGAAAGGGTTAGAACTTTTTGAAAGAGAAGCTAAAATCCTTGCCAAGCTCAACCATCATGCTATCCCCAAATACTTAGACTACTTTTACATCGACACTGCTGATGACCGCCGTTTTTACTTAATTCAAGAATTGGTTGGGGGTCAGTCGTTCAGTGAGTTAGTCAAAAAGGGTTGGTACCCTAGTCAGGGGGAAATCAAGGAAATTGCTTTCCAGATTTTGGACATTCTTGAGTACCTCCATCAACTGAATCCAGCTGTGATTCACCGAGATATTAAACCACAAAACCTGATTATAAATTCCAAAGGTATAGTATTTTTGGTGGATTTCGGTGCTGTCAAAGATGTCTATCGTAATACGTTAAGCTACGGGGAAACATTTGTTGGCACTTTTGGCTATATGCCACCAGAACAGTTTCAAGGACAAGCATTTTGTGCTTCTGATTTATATAGTCTAGGGGCAACACTATTGTTTTTGTTAACCCATCGCTCTCCTGCCGATCTACCTCAGCAGCGACTAAAGATTGATTTTCGTGGTTCAGTGCAGATATCACAGCATTTTGCTGACTGGTTAGAGAAGATGCTAGAACCAGCTGTAGAAGATCGATTCCAGTCTGTGGAGGAAGCGATAGATGCCTTACGGCAAAAAAAGTCAATTTCCAGTTCTTTGTCTGGTTCTATAATACCACAGCGGCAACAACCTGCTGGTAGTCGCATCATTTTTACAAAAAATTACCAGCGTTTGGTAGCAGAAATTCCGCCCTGTGGATTAAACGGTAATAACTTGCTTTTGGCTATCTTGATCTTATCTGTACTTAAATTTATTCTTGTCTGGAAAATGGTGACAATAGTAACTTTTTTTTCGACTGTATTTTTCCTGGAATTCTGGATTATTGTGCTAGTTTTATTGGGACTATTATTTGATATTGCTGGTGAGATATATTTGGAAATTAACCGATATACCTTCAAGATAGAATGGCAGTTATTTGGTTTAAGCTTGGGACAGATTACAGGACGTACAGTAGATCTTAAATTTGTTGAAGTGGATAGTAGTGTTAATTTCCTAGGTCAAAAAACTATTACCTGTGCTATTGGGGAAGGAGCCCAACAACACAAATTTGGTTCCAAACTTACCAAAGTTGAGAAAAGATGGTTGGTTGAGGAATTGCGCGACTTTCTTGGAGTGATATAGCGCTACCCTTAGCGTCAGAAGTCAGAAGTCAGAAGTCAGAAGTCAGCAGTGATCCACTGATACCAAGTTGCGGTCAAACATACAACTTTCCCCATCTCCCTATCTCCCCATCTCCCTATCTCCCCATCTCCCTATCTCCCCATCTCCCTATCCAACCAATCTACTATCTTTGAATACAACTCGGTATGACCCACTACTGTGCCACACTACCCAATCCCACTTGTTCCAGCAAAGCGATAAAATCTGCTCGAATCGAGGAGTCATTGGGATTAGCAGCTTGAGCCTGGTAAAGGGCATCAAGGGCATCAAACCAAGCCCCTGCTTCGGCATAGATGATTGCTTGTTGATGCAGTAACTCAGAGGTGGAGCTGTTGGTATTTGCACCAACTGCTGCTAGCTTTTGCTCTAATTCTGGGGATTGTGATACCCGCTCAATCCAGCTCCTATAATAGGAAGTCTTAGGCGGGTTTTCGCGATCGCATTCTAGGGTAACAGACCACATATATATCTTCCTGTCTTCTTCCTCCAGTCCTGGTGGGTTTGCCATCAGTTCTGGACTGTTTTCCGGAAGTTCTACGGAGATAATCCCTACCTGACCTGAGTCAATCCTTTTCTCAAATATTGTCTGGTGTCCTACTGTGTCCACCAACGTAAATACTAGTGGTACGTCTACAGGCTCGGACAAATACCAGAAAAATCTAGGATGAGCAGATATAGTCTGTGCAGCTACTTCCCTTGAGGGAATTAACAGCGTCACCAATTCACGTGGTAACTCCTCATACGGGCTTCGTGAACCAGACCCATTACTCTTGCGAGGAGCGCTATCGGTTGGTGGCATAAATCGTAAGCGTGAGCCTTTGGCTGAACTATTTTGGGAACTATTTTGGGTTTCCGATGAGTTATGATTAGAATCTACAACCTGACCGTTGACAGATTGCAACCTTTGAGAATAGCTAGCTTGAGGGGTGAGTGTGCAAAACAGCAGTACAATCAGTAGTGAGGTTGTACGTGCCCATGTTGTACGTCCCAATAAATTAATAATGTTAGCGGTAGTTTTCATAAGTTTATTGAATTATTAAACTAGAATAGACAATTACAAGAATTAGCATTAATCCTTAGTAAAGCCTGAGTTTAAGCTTAATTGTTTCAGAGATATAATTTTTTGGTGCCATGGATTTCTAATCTCAAATCCCGCTGACTAGTTTTCCTGTGGCAGGGAAACGATCAAAAGATTATCCCGCAACCAACACAGGGTTTTTCTAGCAGCGATTAACTAGACTTGAAATTAGACCAAATTGCCTGGAACCAGGTAACTTTTTATACCCGAAACCCTTGACCCAACTCAACGGTGACTAAATTAGACTTCACAGAACTTAGAATCAATTCCTGATTACTGACTGGTATAGAGATTCTAGTTTTGCTGATATCTCCGGAGGGACAGCAGTTAACCGGATGTAAAAACTTCCCGGTTCTGCTGTTTTTTCTAAAACCTTGGCGTAGATGTCCTCACTGGGTTGGTTCACATTATCTGGATCGAGTAAGTTGAGCTTAAGATTACTCAGTGGCTCAGGGATAGCAGAGATTTCGCTGCTGTTAGCACGAAGCTTAGCTCCCTTACTTGAAATCTCGACTAAACGCCCAGTGTAGACCGACTTGCTGATATGCTTTCCATCTATAAAAGCATAATTAAATTGTAGCTTGGTTTTTTGGTTAACTTCGAAAAACGTTTCTTGCTGTTTGGGTAAAAATAGGTTATAATGATGCCCAATTCCACCCACTTCATAGATAGTAATTGGCTGTTTAATTCCCTTGGGTTTTACCTGTATTTGACCGTCAATTCTTAAGAATTCGCCAGTTTCTTCCAAAGTGGAAGAAGAAATCATAACTTGACCACCAGTTGTATAAGATTCGATTCGGTAAGCCAGGTTAACGGCGCTGCCAATCACACTATATTTGGTGCGTTTTTCGGAACCAATATTCCCAAGCACAACCACACCAGTATTGATACCGATGCCCATTTCCAGTTTTGGATAGCCCAACTGCTCGATTTCTTCATTGACACTAGTCATGGCTAATTGCATCGCTAGGGCACAAGCCACTGCTCTGTGGGCATCATCCTCTTGGAGGGTGAGAGCACCAAAAAGCACTAAAATCCCATCCCCGATGAACTCGTCGATAGTTCCTTGATAAGCAGTAATCACATCCGCCATGTGACCCAAATAGATGTTGAGGATTTTGACTACCTCTTGGGGATGTAACCGTTCTGAGATCCCAGTGAAGCCTCTTAAATCAGAGGTCAAGATGGTGATTTTCCGGTTTTCACCCCCGAGTTTTTGTTTGTCTGGGTTCTCCAGCAAATCCTCCACCACTTGGTCAGTTAGGTAACGTCCAAAAGTGTGACGAATCTCTTTAGCAGTGCTAGCAACGTAAGCTGTGATGGCAATTGCAGACCCACTTAAGGCTAACAATGGCGGTATCACCGGGAGCCACCAACCCCCCAAAAACGCTCCATAGGTACTTCCAAATAATGCCCCTGTGGCCACCACGGTAATCGCAGTTCTCCTCAAGGACAGCCCTCCGAGACCGCCAAGATAGCGCCATTTCCAAGTTAGAGTCGCACCAACGAAAGACCAGACTACAATCCACAGGATTTCCACAGGCTCCGACCAGGTTTTGAGCAAGGGACGACCATCTTCCACAGCACTAATAATTTGGCTGACCATGTTAGCTTGGACTTCCACCCCAGCCGTTAACTCCCGGATGGTAGTGTCATTACTGTAGGAGGTGTAGAAAAAGTCATTTAAACTGACCGCAGTTGCACCAATTAAAACGATGGAATCATTGATCAAGTCATCTGGAATGTTATCTTCCAAAACGTCGGTCATGGTTACGGTGCGGAAGGTTCCCGCTGGTCCGCGATAGTTCAAGAAAATCTGGTAACCGCTATGATCGATTCCCACATAACCGCCGTCATTGCTGGCCAAAGGGCGAAACATGGCCTTGCCCCACTGGAAAATTCTGGGATCTTGCTGTAATGGTTCAGGAAAAATGTTTTTTGACTCTAGATAAATCCCCGCTAGGAGCATACTAAAGGAGGGCTTTAAGTGATCATTTACCTTCAAAGTAAGTAAGCTGCGCCGCAGGATACCATCCATATCGTTTACGACATTATTGGCACCTACGAGACCACGTTCACTGAGAATCGGTGGAGGAGGCACCGCATTGTCAGGGTTGTCTTGATCGATGTATTCGATACCAACTAAGTTGGGTGTGGTTTCAAACACCTTGAGTAACTCACCATGACCGGGCTCAACTGGAAAATCCCGATACAGGTCAAGACCAATCGCTGCAGGATTTTGAGCTTTGATTTTGTCTAAAAGTTGGGCAAGCATCCGATCAGTGATTGGCCACCGTTGAGCACGCTTTAAATCTGCCTCAGTCATAGCCACAATCACAATCCGTTCATCCGTAGCTTCCTTCGGACGCCAACAAAAGTATTGGTCGAGAGCCGCTAGTTCGTAAGGCTGTAACCAGCCGAGTAGCCTGAATGCGATCGCAATTCCAGCCACCACCGGTGTAGTAATTAGAACACCGCGCCATTCCCATAGTTGTTGTTTTACTGGTTGCCACATATAGCAGTTTTCAATTGGGTGAGGTACTTTCGTTCTGGATTTTAGGGAACAGGGAACAGCGGATCTGGGAGCAGGGCAGAAACTTCAGATGTACCTCACGCTTACTAGGAAACTATATTACGGTTGAACCCTTACTGGACTAACTACAAAGCTCTGTCTTAGCTTTGGGTCGATTCACCCTCCCCACACTTACGGGAGTGATAGATTTACAACAAAAAGCTGATAGCTGATGGCTGATAGCTGATGTTGACAATGTCCTATCCCATTTTAATAACTTTCTCAGGGTTATCTCATACTTTTCAAAGACTCGGTTAAGATAGGTTAAATACTTTAAATAATAATTACATAGATTGGAATTAAACCAACACTGTTTTAGTTTAATTCTGTCTACGGACTTAGGAGTCAGTTCTGATATTCGGGAGAATTCTGTGATGAAAGATATCAAAAAAACCGTAATGGTAGGCGCTGCCTTGACTAGTGTCTTGGCTCTAGGTTTAGGTGTAGCATCTGAAAACGCCTTGGCCGGTAAGGAAGGAATGGAAAAATGTGCTGGTATCGTTAAGGCGGGTAAGAACGATTGTGCAGCCAACGGCCATAGTTGCGGCGGGATGGCTAAGGTAGATAGCGATCCTAATGAGTGGATCTACGTTCCTGAAGGCACTTGCAACAAGATTGTTGGTGGAACTATTGTACCACCAAAAACCTCCAGTCAGGAAACTGAAAAGCCAACCGAGAGTGCGCAAGCCAATTAAAGGAAGCATTCAGCACGCTTGGCACTCAGCTATCAGCTTTGGAATCATGGCTGAGTAGGGTTATGTACAAAGATCCCCCCTAACCCCCCTTAAGAAAGGGGGGAATTAGATTCAGCTGAGTAGCGTTATGTACACATATCCCCCCTAACCCCCCTTAAGAAAGGGGGGAATTAGATTCAGCTGAGTAGCGTTATGTACACATATCCCCTTAAGAAAGGTAGGGCTGTTTCATTCTCTAGAAAATAGATGGGGAGATGGGGAGATGGGGAGATGGGGAGAAAAGGAGCGCGAATAGTCGGAATTTTGGCCAAATTTATCTAACCCTCCTCGAAGGCCGAATCACGAATTGTTAGTCATTGGAGTTGCTTCCTCCCAACTAATTTGTCAGATTTTAATGACTAAATTGGCGGATTTTTCGGGAAATTTTAGTTTATTTCCCTATCCCCCTATCCCCCTATCCCCCTATCTCCAATAATCGTTAACTTATTAAAGTTTGAAACAGCCCTGCCTTAAGAAAGGGGGGAATTAGATTCAGTTGAGTAGCGTTATGTACACATATCCCCCCTAACCCCCCTTAAGAAAGGGGGGAATTAGATTCAGCTGAGTAGCGTTATGTACACATATCCCCCTTAAGAAAGGGGGGAATTAGAGTCAACTCACCACTACCATGGATAAATCCGAAAAATAATGCCATGACAATAATGCTATGACAACTCAGGTTTCTTCAGCTTCAATTAACGGTGCTGGAATCGGTTTACGCTCCGCCCATTATCAAGATATCCTTACTCATAAACATACTATACCTTGGTTTGAGGTATTATTAGATAATTATTTAACGTCTCAGGGTTTACCACTCCACTATTTAGAAAAAGTTCGCCAAAACTATCCGGTTACGTTGCATGGCGTCGGTATGTCTTTGGGGTCAACGGACCCTTTAGATTTAGAGTATTTGACAAATTTAAAAGAGTTAGCCCAGCAGATTGAACCAGCATACATTTCCGATCACCTATCCTGGATTTCCGTTAATGGTCACTATCTTAACGATTTAATTCCTCTTCCTTATACCGAAGCAGTGATGGAACATGTAGCCCAACGGATTTTGCAAGCTCAGGAATTTCTAGGTTGTCGGATTTTGATAGAAAACCCATCGGCTTACGTGAGCTTCACAGATTCAACCATGCCAGAATGGGTATTTATCCAACAATTGTTAGAAAAAGCAGATTGTTACTTGTTGCTAGATGTCAACAATCTTTATGTCACTGCTACTAATCAGGGATTTGACCCCCTTGATTACCTGAATACAATACCAGCAACCAGGGTCAAACAAATTCACTTAGCAGGGTATGAAGAACGGGAAGAGTATCTATTTGATACCCACGGTTATCCTGTTCATCCTCCAGTGTGGGAATTGTATCAAGCAACATTAGAGCGCTTTGGTCCGGTGCCTACTCTGATTGAATGGGATACTGATATCCCAGCTTTTGAGGTATTAATGACTCAAGCGAGTAAAGCTCAGGAGTATTTAGATCAGGTAAGTATAACAAAGGGAGTAGGGAGTCGGGAGTAGGGAGTCGGGAGTCGGGAGTCGGGAACTTCGGATCAAAAATTATCACAATTTATTTAGGATACCTATATATAGCATTTTTAAATAGGTCATGAACACTCTTGCTGATTTCTCATATAGCACTACGCATTAAGGTTAGGACATTAATACAAGCTGAAAAGCTTTTGTAGTAAACTTTAGCATGCATGCCTCTTGCCTCTTGCGTTGCGCGTAGCGCTATAACATCAAAAACTATTCGGAGCTCTTTACTACTGTTCCCTGTTCCCTATTCCCTATTCCCTACTCCCTACTCCCTACTCCCTACTCCCTGTTCCCTGTTCCCTGTTCCCGATTCCCTTTGCTATAACCTTAAAAACCGATATAATCATGGAATTAAGGACACTACAACAGCTATTTTACGATGCTGTTTTTGAAAATAATCCTGCCAGTACACAAACCATTGCTCAACACATCAAAGCAGCTAAACAATTGACCCCTGCTGAAGGGTTAGCCATTTATCGTGGCAGTGTCTTAGGCAACCTGAGCCAAACCTTAATGTCAATTTATCCAGTCTGCTGTTGTTTGGTGGGAGAGAAATTTTTTGATGCAACAGCAGTAAGATATATCCAACGCTTTCCTTCTCTATCTATGGATTTAGGGGATTATGGCGAGCACTTTGCTGATTTTCTGGCAAATTTTGAGCCAGCCAAACAGTTACCCTATTTACCGGATGTGGCGCGGTTAGAGTGGCACTGGCATCGGGTGTTTAATGGTGAAGAGGCTACCAGGTTAGATGTCCAAGCATTGAGTACAGTTCCCCAAGAAAAATGGGGAGAACTGATTTTCCATTTACCTAAAAATAGTGTTCTGATTGAGTCGGCTTACCCTATCCATCGCATTTGGGAGGTTAATCAGGCTGAATACCAAGGTGATCAGCAAGTGAATTTGGATGAAGGGGGGATACAACTATTCCTCTGGCGCAATGGTTATGATATGCGCATTGAGCTGCCAACAAAAGCAGAATGGCAACTGCTGAAGGCTTTTCAAGGGGAAAATCGATTTGAAGCCATTTGTCAAGACCTGGCTGCTGATGAATTAGCTATTGATGTAGCATCTGAGTTACCGCGATTTGTACAACGTGGATGGATTGCCAGGTTTTCGATGTAGAAGAAATATCAATGTGCGATCGCTACACTATATAAGAATGTAGAATGTAGAATTAAGAATGGAGAATGGAGAATTAAGAATGTAGAATTAAGAATGGAGAATGGAGAATTAAGAATGGAGAATGGAGAATTAAGAATGGAGAATTAAGAATGTAGAATGGAGAATTAAGAATGTAGAATGGAGAATTAAGAATGGAGAATTAAGAATGTAGAATGGAGAATTAAGAATGTAGAATGGTTAAGGCTGAATGGTGAATGGTTAAGACAGAAGCCAGAATGGTGAAGGCAGAAGGCAGAATGGTGAAGGCAGAATTCTTAATTCTTAATTTTTAATTTTTAATTCTTAATTCTTAATTCTTAATTCTCAATTCTTAATTCTCAATTCTCAATTCTTAATTCTCAATTCCCAATTCTTAATTCTTATCTTGATTCAGCAACGCCAAATCACTTAGTAAAGCACTGCACTTGGTCCTTCAGAAATACCAGTCTTGGGGACTTCTTTGTCTCCAACCCATTCAGAACCATTAAATACATTACACCACATCCATCCACTGTCCTCTCGCCCTTGATGTAACAGGTAAATTTCGTCATTATATACGACTGCTGATGGTCCAGCAGTTATCCCAGTGTTATGTATCTTGTGATCTCCAGCCCACTCATTGCCATCGAAGACATTGCACCAGAGCCAACCGTTATCACCTCTGCCCTCGTGAAACACGTATATTTGACCGTTGTAGACTAATGCATCTGGATCATCGGTTAAACCTGTGCCCCGTACCTCTTTATCTCCAGCCCACTCATTGCCATCAAAAACGTTATACCACAGCCAACCACTATCCCCCCGTCCTTGGTGGAACACATAGAGAAGGTCATTGTATACTACTGCTGATGGACTAGAAGTAATTCCGGTCTTAGGAACTTTTTGATCCCCAGCCCACTCATTGCCATCAAAAACGTTATACCAGAGCCAACCACTATCCCCTCGTCCTTGGTGGAACACATAGAGAAGGTCATTGTATACTACTGCTGATGGGCCAGCACTTATACCAGTATTACCAATTTCTTGATCTCCAGCCCACTCATTGCCATCAAAAACGTTATACCAGAGCCAACCACTATCTCCCCGTCCTTGGTGGAATACATATAACAGGTCATTGTATACTACTGCTGATGGATCTCCTGTCATCCCAGTTTTATGAACTTTTTCATCTCCAAGCCACTCATTGCCATCAAAAACGTTATACCAGAGCCAGCCACTATCTCCTCGCCCCTGATGAAATACGTAGATGTTGCTCATTGTTTGTTCCCTAATTTGTCTCTAGTTAATCATACTAGTACCACAATACACCTATTAACATTCTAGAAAGAGCCTAGGGCGTGTTTTCAAAGTTTTCCGCAAGATTTAGATCCCCCCCAGCCCCCCGCGCGGAAGGGGGGAGCCATTCTCAAAGTCCCCCTTTTTTAAGGGGGATAATGGGGGATCTCCGAGGCAATAAAACACGCCCTAGGGGGGCAAAACTCAGTATAAAAAAACTTGGGAGATATCCTCTAACGGGTGCATGTCAATTTTGTTAACCCCTGATTTGGATCCCCCTAAATTAATAAGGGGGACTTTTCAATCTAATTCCCCCCTTTTTTAAGGGGGGTTAGGGGGGATCTATGTACCTAATTACAAAGTTGACATGCTCCCTCCTCTAACTCCTGACTCCTGAATTCTATCTCCTATTCCTCCTTCACAAACCTAACTTTTTGCACCCCTTCCATCATCTGTAAGCCAAATTGAGCCGAGGTAAAGTTATCTAAAGATCCCCCACCATCGCTGTTGAACCAATTTTTAATATTCTCAGCAAATGTCACTAAGTTGATCACCCTTTTAGCTGAATTATTCCAGGGTACAGGTATTTTTGAATCAACAATCAGCTCACCATTGGCATTTCTTAAATCTTTGGTAACCTCTGTGTCATCTACGTCAAAAGGATCTACTCCAAAGTGCATAGCTTCTGGTTTTTGGTGAATATCGACGGTTTTCACTTCCCCTTGGAATATACAAATTAAGACATCCTTGGCTAATTTCTCCATCCGTAATAGGGGTAAAAGATTGCCTTCCGTCTCGTCAATGGAATCCCCATCCGCCACAGCCGTATCATAACCATCCACCAGTAATCCAGGCCATCCAGCCACCACTTGCGATCGCATAATAATTCCGGTAAGCTTTTGATCATCACTGCGGGTTAAACCACTGTTGCTAGAACGGATTACAGTATCTTCGGTGACATCTGCCCCTGTTACCCGACCAATACTAAAGGCACCATCCTGTAAACAGTCTACCCATAAAGAATCTACACAGAAGAACCGGATTGATTCTGAGGGGAGTAGCTTTTCATCAGGAACTAAATAGTTAAAAGGTATACCTTTCAACAATTCCAAATCTCTGAACCACTTGAAGACATAGAGGGGAAGGTCTATCGGTGCTGCACTCTGCTTGGGAGTTAAGGGCAAGTGAATTAAAATGTTTTCCAGTTGTTTCAGTCTTTGAGCAAATGCTCTTTTCCAGTTATACAAGCTAGTGGCTACTGTGGAATTTTGCAGAGTCAACATCCGTCCTAATTGCCAAGCTGCTGCATAGGAAGTATCAAACAGTCCTAACTCAGGATCATAACGTAATAATTCATCCGCAGCTTTAGCAGGAAATTCATAGGTATCGGAGTGAAAACCCGTTGCTAAAGGACCATGATACCAGGAAACCGTTTGACTTCCTTCCCGGAGGGAATGGGATAAAGGAACATAGCCCATGGCTAAGGATTTTTCCGCAGTGGAATTCTCATTAACCGGGAGTCTGGGAGTGCTGGGGGTACGATTCAGATTCTTGAGTATTTCGGTAAAGGTTTGTTTAGGATCTACACAAGAAAAACTCCAATTTGCTAAACTCACAAAGCGGATCAGGTCTTCATCCCCTGCCCCTTGGAAATCAAAGCCGTCATCGCCATAGCGTCCCTCAACGGAAATTAAATGAACGTAACTTGTGCCATTGGGTTGGGGTAAACGGCTACAGACAACAGTAGCAAATTCCTTGGCTTCTTCTGCTTCTTCCTCGGTGGCGTCTTCAGAAACATCTAAGTCTTCTGCTTTCCGAACATGGGAAACATAAGCAATATCAGCTTTAGTAGGCAAAATATCAGCTACATACTTCTTTTTGATATCGAATACTGTTGTGTTCTCGTCTGCTGTTTGTCCTACGCCATCAAGGGTGTAAGAAGGGAACTTCACCCCAGATTCCCCCGCTACTAATTCTCCCAGGGTAATCGTTTTTAGTTTGGGTTTATCATCGTCATCCTCAAAATCCGAGTCCCAGAATAATAGTAAAACCAGCCAAGTTAAATTTTCATCACTTTGACCAGGATAACGTTCCCAAGGAAGAGTACTCCGGTTAACAGTGATATGGGGTAGTACGTTGGAATGGTCACCTAAGCTTTCTGGTGGGGGAAAAACCGCATAAATGTCTTGAGGTGTCAGGGGTTCAAATCGTTCCCCAATTACAGAAAATATTAATTCCTTCTCATATTTTATACCCTCAGGAATCCTGCCTTTGGTGTCAGAAATAGTTTGCTCCACTTTGATGTGGTATTCCCCACTTTCAAGGGCTGGTTGATGGTACTGAATGAATTTTACTTGTTGTCCTGAGGTGGTTGTAGTCATGATATTTTTCCTGTTGATATTTGTAGTGCTTGGAGGGAGTCAGGAGTTGAGGAGTCAGGAGATAAGGAGATAAGGAGTTAGGAGGTTAGGAGTTGAGGAGTTAGGAGATTAGGAGTTGAGGAGTTAAGAAGATAAGGAGTTGAGGAGTTAGGAGATTAGGAGTTGAGGAGTTAGGAGATTAGGAGTTGAGGAGTTAAGAAGATAAGAAGTTGAGGAGTTAGGAGTTTAGTAGTTATTAGGAAAGAATAAAATTGACTGTTTATTCTGAATTCTCTCTCCTGAATTCTCTCTCCTTACCTCCTTACTCCTTACCTCCTTACTCCTTACCTCCTTACTCCTTACCTCCTAAATTCTGTATTCTCTCTCCTTACCTCCTTACTCCTTACCTCCTTACTCCTTACCTCCTGTCTCCTTACCTCCTGTCTCCTTACCTCCTGTCTCCTTACCTCCTGAATTCTGTCTCCTAACTCCTAATTTCCTCTAAAATTTGATGATGTAGTTAAGGGCGTAATAAGGTGGTAGATTTTCATGAGGCTCCCCACCACCTTGACTGCTGATCTTGGCAGAATACGATAGATTGGGCTCACTCCCGTCTCCGGGGTCTGAATCGTAGTGATTGGAACCTAACATAGTATGTGTTTCATCGAACTTTAAAAGCCGGTCGTAATCACCATTATTATGATTATGACCTGGAATTTGAGCAAGTGTTAAGGTAACTTTCTCTTTTCCTCCTGTTTTATGAAGATTGTAATTAAGCTCAGCATCAGCACCAATGATAAATTTCTTATGAAGATTTGGCAAATTCTCTTTTCCCAGAACCTCATACAATTCTGGATAGTCACTCTTATCAAAATGATTACCATTACATAACAACCATCCGTCTGGGGCTTCTGTTCCAGCATAAGGAACAACTGTGCCCACAGGAATTACATATCCAGTTTGATCTTTGATTCGTCCAGTAAATGTTACATTGCCGTCAGCGCACAAACTCATCACCGTCATATCGGCATCGGTACCATAATGGTTGTGGTCGTCCGGGTGCCCAGAAAGGGCAATATCGAGTTGAGTCCTTCCGCCTTCTTCCGTTTCAAAAGCCCCTACTCTGAAAGCTACTGTGTTAGAGTTCTTAACCCCCGTAACTGCAATTCGCCGCAACTTTAACATTTCTTCAGTTTCAATCTCGGGTGTTGCTGGTAAACCGGCGATTTCTAGTTTAAAGTTACTATCCAAACGCATGTATCTAGAATTATCATCTTGGTTGTAAAACACGACAGGATAATTTTCGCCGGTTTTACCTAGATCAGAACGGAATCTTAGAAGACCTGTATTTTGAATTTCACCGCCATCGAGAGTGATGCCATCTTGAACATTGAGCAAACCGTCTAATTCTTTTCTCGTTCCCATACGCACTTTCGTATCAACAACTAGAGGTGCTTTTTCAATTTGACAGACAAATTGCCCATCCTTATATCCTGGAACATACTGATAACTTAAATAGAGGTTAGCCTCTCCTGTGGGATGGGAGGTAATAATATTATCCAAGTTGATTAACATGGTTTTTCTTGCCGCCAATACCACATCAGCACTTTGGGGAATAAAAGTCCACTGCAAAGCTTGAACAACTCCCTCTACTTCAATGGTTTCGATATCGCCATTTTGTTGCCATTGGTCTCCCGCAATGGAGATGGTAATATTGTTAACTTGGTCTCGTGTTCCTAAGGCCCAGGGTACATCCGCTGCTGTTCCCACTTCTAAAGTTACTACCAACTGAGAGCAAAGATTAATATCTGCATCATAGTGGAAGATAATATCAGGAGCTGCTGAAGTGGGAAGGTTGGTATTAGTCAGGCGCAGTTGTAAACTGCTAGCTTCATCATAGGTATTGAGAACCTTGTTACAATTCACAAAACCAACATAAAGAGGGATGTTTGATTTTCCGCTTGATTGAACCATGGTTAATTCCAGAGTAATGTTTTCATCGTAATCACCGCCTTCAGGGATTTTCGCCGGGCTCATTACCTCAATACCTCCCTGGTCAAATTCCCAACTAATTGTCACATCAGCGGAGGTTATTTTATCAAAAGATTGAGCCGCAACTCCGGTTAAAATAACCTTCATCGTGTCTTGGTCAGACAGCCAAGTTTCTGTCCCTGTCCAGAGTAGGTAAATACTGACTCCATCTGCATTGGAAACAAAGCTAATTGACCAATCTGCGCTCTCCACAGCGATCGCACTAGGATCGGCTAAGATGCCAGGTAAAAAAGCCAACTTAAAATGGTAATTGTCCCCATCGGCTTGACTTACCCCGCCCATAGGACGAATAGCGATAGTTTTGTCTGAGAGGATATTGCTGATCTCGATATCCAGTGGGGGAACATCCTCCGGTTCCCCAATAACTAATACCAGACATTGTTGATCATCATCCTCCGTTTCTTGATAACACCAGGTAAACCCAAAGGGCATTTCGCTCATAATTTTATTTCCTGTTGTGAATGGTTATTTTTAGGAGGTAAGGAGTTAGGAGTTAGGAGGTTAGGAGTTGAGGAGTTAGGAGGTTAGGAGTTAGGAGATTAGGAGTTGGGAGTTAGGAGTTGGGAGGTAGGAGTTAGGAGTTGAGGAGTTTGGAGTTTGGAGATTAGGAGTTGAGGAGTCGGGAGTTTGGAGGTGGGAGTTACCAAAAATTATAGTTCGCCACATGTAGTCAGAAAAGAATTATTTTTATTCTTTATTCTTTCTTCTGTTTTCTATCTCCTGTCTCCTTACCTCCTTACTTCCTTACCTCCTAACTCCTTACCTCCTTACCTCCCTCCTATCTCCTTACCTCCTGTCTCCTAACTCCTTACCTCCTAACTCCTTACCTCCTAACTCACCTGCGGTGCAAAGATAAAACTATCCGAGACACCAGAATGGATACTGACTTTGCTAGTGTCAAAGCCTAATGCTGTTAAAAGGTCATCCCGTTGGGAATTACTTTCCACAGTTGCGTTAATGCGATCGCGTTTGGCTTGTTCGCTTGTTAAGCTGGCATCGGGGATAAATGCTGCGATGGTTTCCCAAATGTAAGAATTATCGATGGGTAAAGTGTCATAGAGTAAATGTTCAACGCCGATTACATCGGTTTCTCCAGGTTTGGGCTGTTCGGCAGGAACAATCTGGAAACTAAAGAACACATCTTCGATAAATGGGTCATCATTAGGTTCCGGGGGAACAATGTGTTCTGAAGAAATAGGATCACCCCAAGCAGCAACGGGTGCATATTTGGTGATGGGTATAAACTTGAATTTCCCTTTAGCACCCTCTTCGTCACCATTCCTGGTAATAGTAACATTGTGGACGGTGGTTAATTCATCTTTCTTAATTCCCATGGAATTAATTCCAAATGCCATCTCTGTACCCACAGATTGGTCAGCACCCCAAGTTTGTACCTGTTTCGCAGGAATAATACTATCGGTGGTCAATTCCAAGTCTTTAGGATTAATCACCCAGATTTCTGCGCCGTCTGTTTCGCGGATAATCTGCTTGCTTAAACCATCAACCACGGCAATGCTGCACACTTCATCATCTGGGGGCAAGAAAGCTCCCCTAAACTCATCCCAGTCAATGGGATTGGGATATTGAGACGTTTGATCCCCAATCTTGATGGTGACGGTAATAATGATAATTCTGATCTTGAATTTACAACCGAAGTCTGGACCCCAAAAACGAACATTGACCCCCAGACCCACGGCAAGGGCACCAATCCCCGCCCGCACAAAGAAGTGCCAGGAAACATCATAATGGTAGGGTTTCCAACTGATTAAGAAATCAATCCCCGCATCAAACTCAGCCCACAGAGCCCCCGCCCTAAAGGCAATGGCAAAAAGTCCACCTACCATTACTCCATAGCCACACAGAGCAAAATAGACCTGGGCGGTGGTAAAGGCATTATCGTCAATCTGCCAACTGTAGCCTAAGCGAGGTACATCAGGATAACGATCCGCAGCATAAAAACGGGGATGGTAGCCCCCTTGGGTAACAACAAAATCCCCTGCCCTTTCTCCAGCAAACCACAGCCCGAAAGCATAACCCCCTGTTAAATGACACTCTCGGCTAAACACATAGGAACTAGGGGTTAGTTGTCCCCGCACCATGAGCACCCCTTCAGCAGGAGCAAACCTTGATTCCATCACCATTTCTGCCACGGCAATTGGTTCAAACGGACCAGTTATGGTGGTAGGCAGCATTAAAGTGACAATGGCAATGAAATCGATCTCAAACCCACTGGAATCCAGGGCAATGTTCAACAGTCCAAAGCCATCCATGATCTTAAAGCAGGTGAATTTAATCCCTGCTGCCCCAAACCAAGCCCCAACTTCCGGAGGCATATAGTTAGACAAAATCAGCAACTCATCAGCCAGAAGCTGGGCACTCTCAGCAGGATCCGGTGCTTTTTGATCATGAACTGCCTCATCCACGAAAGGAAAGGCTACTAGTTCATCCAAGGTGGGAACAATTAGTCGGTAGTTATAACCAAATCCCCCTGATATACCGGTAACGAAGAAGAAAGGTGGTCCTCCCAAGGGATAGTTGAGTGCTAGGTAGAGAAAGAGACCAAAATTGTCGCTGTCAGTAAAGTTAGCAAAAGCCCCAATGGAAGATAGGGAGAGACATTTTTTGCCTCCCTTACCAATTTTCAAGCCAATAACGGCTGTTCCTAAAAATCCATCGTAGCTGCTGCCCTCAACTAGTAGGAAAGTGCCACCTATTTCTAGTCCACTGGTGATCACTTCTAAGCCAAAACCATCCAGGTTAAACGAAGGAGAAAACTCCATTAAAGGAGAACCTATGGACAACCCATTAAGGGTCATTACCATACGGGATACCTCTACAACCAATTGAGGCGTTAGGTTAATTTTTTGATTTTTATAGGTGAGTCCTACTTTCTCGAAATGCAGGGGGCCAAAGGATTTTTGTACTGTTAACCAAACACCATTTTCGGTGATAGTAACGGGAAGTTCTTCGTCATTGGAGCTGACATTGGAACTGGAAGCAGCAAGTACTTGCACATCGCTAGTTGGGACTAAACTACTACTCGGTTTCGCAGGAGGAGGAGGAGTAGTAGTCTTAGGACGGGATAAGGGGGTTAACCAAGCTTTGGCATAGGGACCAATTTCAAAGTGAGCGCCAATAGAAGCACCCCGTTTCAGGACATTTGTGCTGTTGCAGGGGGGTTTGATTCTTAGAGGTACTCCTATTTCTTCGAGGAAATAGTTAACTTGCATTAGCTGTTTGCGAGAGAATTCTTGTAATGCCACTAAAAATTCAAAAGCAAATTCACTATCAGCGATCGAAGGAGTTAATGCTTGGTTAACTAGGGGAATGTCGTTAAACATGATCCGGCCATTGAAACCAATACTAAACAGCATTGATCGTTTCTTGGCAACTACGGTACTGGAATTACCAGTATTATTTGGGTTAGCAGGGCAATCAATCACCATCACGATGCTGCTGTTCACCTTGAAATAACTCAATAACTCCAGGGGAATTAAATCACTGAGTCCGAAGGAAATTGTACTAATTAGGTCTTGGAGGGCAATCTCTAGACTTTTTTCAGCAGCCAGACTTGCCGTAATAATTGATGAGGACTGGGATTGACCTGGAGACTTTTTATTTTGGAAGAATAAGGTAAATCTCAGGACGAGGGTACCATCGTCATATTCTGCGATGTATTCTGTCTCGCCATCTTCAGACTCTGTAGGAGTATAGGTAATTGAATCACCCAGAGGAATATCAATTGTCCCACCATAGAGCCCGTCTTGTTTAGTATTTGGCGCATCCTCAACCTGAATTAGGATATTGGCATTTACTGCATTTACATTTTGGGGTTCTTCTGAGGTATCGGAAACCTCATCATCCGGTGCGACATTAATCGTTGCTGACCAAACAAATTGATGGAAAAAAGTTCCATCTATATCGACATAGTAGTACTCTATTGTACCAAGGTTAAATTCATTGGCAATGGTTGCTAAAACAACATCATTAAGCAGAGTAATAGCTAGTTCATTCCATAAAAAATTCTTTAAATCTTCGACGTTATTGAACCCTGCTATTTGCGCAATCTGATCAGCATTTAATGCGACCATTATTTCGACTCCTTAGAATTTGATGGTTGAAAAATATGATTTGTATCGGGAAACAGAATTTAGGAGGTTAGGAGGTTAGGAGATAAGAAGACAGAATTTAGGAGGTTAGGAGATAAGAAGACAGGAGATAGAATACAATTGAATCTTTTCTGACTACATGTAGTATAGTGAGGACTTTGGTCACTTCTACCTCCTGACTCCTGACTCCTGACTCCTGACCTCCTAACTCCTTACCTCCTGACTCCTGACTCCTGACTCCTAACTCCTAACTCCTAACTACTAACTCCTCTACTCCTCCTGTGCCCGACTCAGTTGCAACCAACCCTCATACAGTTGTTGGGGTTCAGAAAACGTTGCTGTGGGGTTAACCCCTTCAATTTCCGTGGTTTCTGACCACTCGTCACCACTTAGGGATACCCAAGACCACACAGCATTAGCTTGTTGGGGGACAGGAATTGCTAAACCACTGCTAGCATCAAAGGCTGGGGGATCAAGTTGATCGCCATCGTGGATGTCAATTGTCATATCAGTTTGGCGATCGCATAACATTGGGGTAGCCAGGAAATTAACTTCCATTGACTGTAATGCGGTCGTGTAGTTTTCCGACGGTAAGGTCAATTCTCGGTTGGGTAAGAACCCACAGGTAGCATGAATTGTGCCCCGAGGATCGATTAACATGGTCACTCCTTGGGGTGGTGCATCCACGGTTTGCTCGAAATACACCAACCCTTCTGCTTCCGTTTGAATCAAACTGTCATTGGATAAATTACTTTGGGGTGCATAGAAGATATTTCCTTCATAGTCATAACCTTCATCATTGTCTGCGGCGGTTTCTCGCCAATAACCCACTAACCCATCGTTGAGTTGTTGATAATCCCCTAAACGAATAGGAACTTTAACTTCCGTATACCCGTAGGTGGGTACTTCTTGGTCAGCGCTCTCAATTTTGACAGTAGGATCGCACACAGGTAATCCTTTAACCTCTAAGCTAAAGGTGGCACGTACCACAGCCATGGGTCGTCCAATTAATAATGCCAGAGTGCTATGGAGGGCAAACCCTTCGGGATCGATGGTGGCTAGGGAATTGTCTAAGGTAGAAAGAAACTGTTGTTGAAAACTTTCTCCTTGATTGAGGAGATACTCTACCAGCTTGCGCAGATGAGGATTAGAGATGCTGGCGACATCAGGAATACCAAAGCCTCCAGGGGCAGCCCTCCAATTACCAGCTCGATCTAAGGAACCCAAAGTTTTTCCTTGCTGGTCATAAATACTCAAGGTGCTGTCGAGATTATTGGGGACAATCCAACCACAAACGGGATTTCGGGCTGGCTTGGTAGTCATTTCGATCTCACTGGGAGCATCGGCTGCTAACCAGTGGAAGTTGAGACGGGCATTTTGGGCGAAACGAGGTGCCAATAAAAATTGATAGTCAACGTTATCAGGGGGAGTCATCCGGCTACTAGTTACCAAATCCGCTTGTCCTGCATCTGGGTCAATGACGGTAAAATGTCGTCCATAACTATCCACTAACCACAATTGATCGATGGTCATTCCTCCACTGCGGATCGGGTTGAAAATGTCTCCTGAGAGGAATTCGTATTGAATGCTGCTATCGCCTAAAGTCCAACGCACCTGATCCGTTACCAATTTTGCTGTGTTATTGGTAGTGAGGGGATCGTCCACTTCTAGTGACAGAGTGGGTTGGGAGAGCATGATGGTGTCGTTAAACCCACCGATAGTTTGGGCTTGACAGTCTAAATCTTCCATCTGTTCGTAAGCCCACAATGCTACGTAAATGGTATCTTGGGCTTTTTGCTCTTCGGTCATTGCTTGTACATCATCTGTAGCCTCATACCAGGATTTAACCGCCTCAAAATTTTCACTCAGGTAGTCTGGGGTTTGCTCGTCTTCGGGAATATTATTTTGATAGTAGTAAGTGGGCAAAAGTTGTGCGTTTAAATAACTAGTCAGTTGTCCGCTTAACTCTTCTCCCGCCGACGGGGTTAAAATGCTGAACCCCTTATAACTATTACCATCTGGGGTAAAACTGCTTTCCTTGCCAGGTTTCAGTTGGAGGTCGATGGCATTGGGTTCTAAGCTATAGTTATCCAGGATTTGATTGGGTTGATAATCTTGAACCACTCCCTCCTTCATCTCACGACTAGGATAGTTCAAGACATTCCACTGGAAAGCAAAGGGATTCCAAGGTTGCTGACTCCAGGTATTAAAGTTAATGGAGTCTTCTCCTGATGAGGGTTTAAGGCTATTAATTTTTGCTAAAAGCCCATCCACATCATTGGTAATGTTCGTAACATCAAAATCTATCGGGTAGCATTCTAAGAAACCATCCTCCCGCAACCGTCCATCTTGTCCAAAACGATTGGAAGCCTTGGCGGCGTCTCCGGTCAAGAGGACAAAGGGATCGCTAGGACGCCAGTAATTGTCACTAGGAACTTGGCAGAGGCGGTATTGGGTGGTGGAAGTTGTGTAGTTTGCGATCGCACTTCCTAAGTTACGAATAGCACCAACCAGGTTATAAGCGATTTGAGAGGCTGTAGGGGGAATATAGATGGTAAAAATCCCCCCTTCTACGTTAACGGGATAGGTTTGTCCTCCATCCTCAATATTCCAAGCCCTTCCTTCATAGAAGTTTGCTTCTCCTTGATTAGTTATGCTAACAGTTGGATTATCAGATAGTTCAATCCCACAGTTTCTAAATTCTGGCTTGATATAATCAGAAAAATTGCTATAACTTCCCTCAACGGCCTGATCTATCGCAGCTATGTAATCATTGAAGTAGCTACTTAACCTCGATACAACTTCAAAGGGCAAGGTTTTCGCTGTCACTGTGGTGCTGGTTCCCTGTCCAGAAAATTCTATTTCTCCCGCAGTAGCCATGGCTGTTCGCAAAGGCACCAGGCTGTAATCATTGACATCTCCGTAGAAGTTGGGATCGTCCCTCATGTAAAGGTACCATTGGCTATATAACCGACGCTGCAAGGATTCTATGTCTAGCTGAGCCTGATTATATTGCTCTTGGATGATGTTCAGTTCATTCAGTGATTGGGCTAAATCATCTGGTAAGGTTAAGTCATTCTGTGAAGAAGTATCCGTAGTGTCTGACTCATTCTTGGAAACCTGGGGCATAATTGACCACAGATAGCCATTTTTCTCCGTACCAAACCCCACTTCATGTCTTCCTGCTCGGAATTTGGCATACATATCGAGCTTGTTAAACTCTAACCTTTCTAATATTTGCAGGGCTTCTAACTGTTCTTCAACGATTTTGCCAATGGTATTGTTAGAGTTGCCACCAATAGTCTGATCCTTATTGGGATAGGAATTTGCTAAGTAAGCAGCCAGGGCTTCGGCGGGAGAATCTCCCACGGCTAGGTTAGGTTGGGATAAATCTGCGGAACCACCATTCCCACTGAAGGTAATGCGAGAATGATAGATAGTCTGGGGTGGTATGGCTGCTCCTGACTCAATCGTCCAACTAAATTCTTCTTGTAGAAGTGCCAGTAATTCTTCGGAGTCAGTAACCCCACTATTTTCTTCTAAAAACTTTTGGATACAATCCTGTCCACCATCGCTGTACCAACCCACCACATCATACTGTAAATCTAATCCAGGAGTCTCTGTGGGGTAATCAGGGTCGTGGAAACCAAAAACACTGTAGGAATTAGGATAAAATGCAGCAAAGGTGACTTTAACTGTATCTAATACGGGTACATTGGCATTGGTCCCTACGGCAGTTAAAGCTGCAGCATACTCTTTACTAGCATCATCCGAATCCCATTCTCCCAGTTCCCAACTTTTACCCATATAGCGGTAACGTTGATATTGATAAGTGCTGGCATCATCAGGATCTGTATCCACTACATCCGGTGGGTCAATGAGAATATTAATCGCCTTTGGTGGTGGGCTATTATCCTCTACTGGACGCTCAGGATAGAGATAGTCACTTTCGAGCACCCACTGTTTATCTCCCTTGTCTCCTCCTTGGCGGATAATCAGCCAACGATTGGGAACTTGAGGGAAAGTAGTGAAGGTATTATGGGTTCCAGTAGTGAGGGCATCGGGTATAGACCAATGGAGATGGATACCCGCTTCCAGAGTCAATTGGTGGTTAAATAAGGGGGCGAGAGCCTGTTCACTGAGGTTTGCTTGTCCAGAACCATGGGTTTCCCCTTGATATTTATAGGGTAGTAGGCTGTAGTCTGCCATGGTATCAAGGACTTCCTGGTCGTTTGCCAGACACAGAGCATCAAGATTAATGGGAACAAGTAGAGTGTTGCTCATGGGTAGTTATTTACACACGATTTGCAGTTTACTATTTTTTTGTGACAAAAAAAAATAGGTGTTTTTGCTGGGGGAGTGACATGCAATCTGAAATCCTTACTGGGGAATAATTTCAGCTTATAAGTTAAAAAAAAATAATTTTTTTTTTGACCTTAAATTGAACATAGTTATAAGGGTTTGAGCTTGCCATTAAATGAATCGATGGTGAATTTTGGACTGTATCTTCCATGATATCATTGGCATCAAAGCCTTATATAAATACTCGGACAAAAAGAAACGTTAATGTATAAATTTTTGTAAATAAAAGTCAGAATTATAATTAATCTTTTTTTTAGTTTTGGGTTCAGCCAATTGTGAGATGATAATAAAATTGTTTTGATCATGGGATTAATGTCATCTCTTTCTTTAATAGTCTTTACTCCTAACTCTTTGGAGGAGGTAAGGAGGTAAGGAGACAGGAGGTAAGGAGATAGGAGGTAAGGAGTTAGGAGTTAGGAGTTAGGAGTTAGGAGTTAGGAGTTAGGAGTTAGGAGGGAGGAGGGAGGAGTTATAAGTTATAAGTTATAAGTTATAAGTTATAAGTTATAAGTTATAACTTATAAGTTAAAAATGATTGTACCAGTAGTTAGTCATAAGTCGCAAAAGTGAATTAAAAAATATTCTGTTTTCTAAGTCAATTTTTCTCTATACTGTTTGATGCATAAGTTAAAAATGATTGTACCAGTAGTTAGAAGTCGCCAAATTGAATTAAAAAATATTCTGTCTCCTAACTCCTAACTCCTAACTCCTACCTCCTAACTCCTAACTCCTACCTCCTAACTCCTAACTCCTACCTCCTAACTCCTAACTCCTAACTCCCACCTCCTAACTCCTAACTCCTAACTCCTACCTCCTAACTCCTATCTCCTAACTCCTAACTCCTAACTCCTAACTCCTAACTCCTACCTCCTAACTCCTAACTCCTACCTCCTAACTCCTAACTCCTAACTCCTAACTCCTACCTCCTAACTCCTAACTCCTAACTCCCACCTCCTAACTCCTAACTCCTAACTCCTACCTCCTAACTCCTATCTCCTAACTCCCACCTCCTAACTCCTAACTCCTAACTCCTAACTCCTACCTCCTAACTCCTATCTCCTATCTCCTAATTTTTTAATTGTAAATAATTATGACAATTAAAAAAAAATCGAGATTTTTTTGATTTTCCACTTGACAACAATACTAGCCAATGTTTATAATATAATCATTGGAAAAAGAGCCGCGCTTCTTGCTTGACCCGGCACAAGCGCGGCTCTTTCCCAAACCACAGTTTAGGTAACTCTATAATATGGCAAAAAAACGATTCGTTCATCATCCCATCGATTATCACGAAGCTATGGAGCGTCTTGAACAGCTTGGACAACAGAGGGAGCCAAGGGAGGAAAATATCTATCCCTATCCCATCACGGAACGAGAGCAAATCCTAATCCTACTGTACAGTTACTGCCAATTGGGCATGACACCGCAACGGTTTTACCAGAAGTGGGACCTGACTCGCGAAGATATGGCTTTGATCTGCTCCTGTTCCGTTCAAACCGTTAATGGCTGGTTTTCCACTAGTCGTCGCTGTTATCCTCCCACTGCTGGTCACTTGCGCCATCTAGCGATTATGGATTTTTTGTTGGAGGATTTTGAGACTATTCCGAAGGAGTTATTGGAGCGATTGTGCTTGAAGGAGGAGAGAATGTAGAATGTAGAATGGAGAATTAAGAATGTAGAATGTAGAATGGAGAATTAAGAATTAAGAATGGAGAATGGAGAATGGAGAATTAAGAATTAAGAATGGAGAATTAAGAATGGTGAAGTCAGAAGGCAGAAGGCAGAAGGCCGGGCGTTGCTTAATAATGGAATAATTTTATGAATTTTGTGGAACGGGCATCTTGCTTCTGATATTTTCACCCCAGGCAGGATGCCCACCCCACTCATATTCATTCCTTGATTCAGCAACGCCGAAGTCAGAATTCCCAATTCTAAATTCTAAATTCTACATTCTACATTCTACATTCTACATTCTAAATTCTTCATTCTTAATTCTTAATTCTCAAGATAGAGGCTCGTTAAAATCATCACTGATCCATCCTTGTCCTTCTAGCAAGCCTGAAATCCGAGGAGCCTGAGATTGACTGGGCTCAGATTTAACATACTTGAGAGCCAGAAACTCGACAAAATCAAACACCATGCGTTGTTGCTGTGGTGGTAATGCCTGCAAGCTTCTGAGAAAATCTTTAGGTAAACCTATCGTCTGGTAATTCATCACTATCCTTTCATCAAACACTAATAGCTGCTGACTTGATAGAAGGCGTTGCTGAATAATGGAATGATTTTAAGAGTGAGGTGGAATGGGCATCTTGCGTGGAACTGGCATCTTGGTAGAACTGGCATCTTGCCAGTTTCCTCCTTATTTTCGAGCGGGCAGGATGCCCACTCTACTCATATTCATTCAAAGATTCAGCAATGCTTGGATAGAACTTATCCAATCTTATCTATTCTTAAGCACAATGTCTTGATGCAGCGCAGTCATGGGTAATTGCTATGTTAAAATATCATTCCAATAGCTGGTAAGTGAGGAGTGTAGCTATTGCAACAACTATTACGTATCTCTAGAGTAATTGATAGCTTCAATGAGAGAATCGGTCGCTTAACCTACTGGATTTTGCCACTGATGATCCTGATTGGTGTGTGGAATGTGGTTGGTCGCTACTTGGGACGTTTTATAGGAGAAAATTTGAGTTCTAATGGGTTTATCGAAACTCAATGGTACTTGTTTGACTTAGTATTCCTGTTGGGGGCGGCTTACACTCTCAAGCATAATGGCCATGTGCGAGTGGATGTTTTTTATAAGAGTTTGAAGCCAAAGGCTCAAGCGATCGCTAATTTAATTGGGACATTATTGTTCTTAATTCCCTTCTGCATCATGGTAATTTATTTTTCTTGGGGAGCAATTGTTAATTCCTGGACGATTCAAGAAATGTCCCCAGATCCAGGAGGGTTACCCCGTTATCCAATTAAATCCATGATTATTGTCAGCTTTGGGTTGCTGATTCTTCAAGGAATCTCAGAAGCGATCAAAAACTGGGCAATTTTTGCCGGATATTTGGCACCCCAGGAGGAGGACTAAAACCATGGGTTATGACTGGTTAGGTCCAGCCATGTTTGGCGGTGCCTTGGTATTACTTTCGCTTGGCTACCCGGTGGCTTTCTCCCTAGGTGGGGTGGCAATTTTGTTTGCCATCATAGGAGTGAGTTTGGGTATCTTTGACCCGATTTTCCTGACCGCTATGCCCCAGCGGATTTTCGGTATCATGGCCAACTACACTCTCCTAGCCGTGCCCTACTTTATTTTTATGGGTTCCATGCTAGAAAAATCTGGCATTGCTGAGCAGCTGTTGGAAACCATGGGAATTCTGTTTGGACGGCTGCGAGGGGGATTGGCCTTAGCGGTGGTGATTGTGGGTGCGTTGCTGGCGGCATCTACTGGAGTCGTTGCCGCAACAGTAGTGGCAATGGGACTGATTTCCCTCCCAATTATGTTGCGCTACGGTTATAACAAGGAACTAGCCACTGGGGTAATCGTAGCATCGGGGACATTAGGACAGATTATCCCCCCGAGTGTAGTCCTGGTGGTATTAGCAGATCAGTTAGGAATATCCGTAGGAGACCTGTTTATCGGTTCCGTGATTCCTGGTTTAATGATGGCTGGGGCGTTTGCCATTCATGTGATCATCGTAGCATGGCTCAAACCAGACGCAGCACCAGCCCTACCACTAGAAGTCCGAGATATCAGTGGAAAAGCGTTGGGAAAGCGGGTAATCCAATCAATGATACCGCCATTATTGTTAATTCTATTAGTATTGGGCAGTATATTTTTTGGCATTGCCACTCCAACAGAAGCAGGGGCTGTGGGTTGCCTCGGCGCAATGGTATTGGCTGGTGTGAATGGTCAGTTGAATTTGCCATCCCTGCGACAGAGCTCTGATGCGACGATGCGGATTACCAGCATGGTGATTTTTATATTGCTGGGTTCAACAGCATTTAGTTTAGTGTTTCGTGGCTTGAATGGCGATCGCGTCATGGAAGCGATGCTGTTAAACCTTCCCGGCGGTTACATTGGCTTCCTAGTAGTCAGTATGTTAACTATTTTCCTACTAGGCTTCTTTATTGACTTTTTTGAGATTGCCTTTATTGTAGTACCGCTGTTTGCTCCAGTCGCCCAACAGCTTAACCTTGACTTGGTCTGGTACGGGGTAATTATCGGAGCGAATCTCCAAGCCTCATTTCTGACACCACCCTTTGGCTTTGCTCTGTTTTATTTACGGGGTGTTGCCCCACCAGAGGTGAAAACCATGGAAATTTACCGAGGTGCGATTCCCTTTATTCTGTTGCAACTGCTGGTGCTAGTGTTGATTATTGCCTTTCCTGGTATAGTCAGTTTCTTGCCCTCTTTGAGTACTTGACAAGCTAGGTTAATGGGAGTCGGGAGTGGAACAGGCATCTTGCCTGTTACAATTCCCAGTCGGGAGTCGGGAGTCGGGAGTGGAACAGGCATCTTGCCTGTTACAATTCCCAGTCGGGAGTAGTTGATGTAGGGTGGGCAGTGCAGCAGACAGATAATGAAGCTTGCAAAGTTGGTAGGCACTGCCCACCCTACGATTAATGACTCTGGTGGTAGTCGGTAGTAATATTGACTAATGTAAAGGAAAATTAACTTAATTTAAACCGATACTGTGAAATCCAATCTATCACTGCCCCATCACAACACCTTAAAAGCGTCCCAGTTACCGACTATAGTCACAGATAGCCTCACGGTTTTGTGGGGGGACTGGCTAAAGTTACGGGTGCGAGCCACCCAAGTCGTTGCTAGTGGGCTAATCTCCCCAGTGATCTACATATTGGCATTTGGTCTCGGCCTAGGGAGTACCTTAGATCGGACAATGACTCCCCCAGTTGGTGAATCCTATTTAGAATTTATTCTGCCAGGAATGGTGGCGCTGTCGTCTATGACCATTAGCTTTGCTGGCACTACCTTTTCCATTTGCGGTGATCGGCTATACACCAAAACCTTTGAGGAAACCTTGTTGATGCCAGTCCATCCCTTAGCCTTGCATGTCGGCAAAATGATGGCGGGGATTTTGCGGGGATTAATGACATCTGCTTCAGTTATTTTGGTAGCAGTGCTGTTTACTGGGAAAGTATGGAGTTTTCTCAATCCCTTATTTTTCTTGTTGCTAGTGCTTAATTGTGCTGTGTTTGCCGGTTTAGGGGTGATAGTGGGATTGAATGTCAAATCCTTGGAAATGGTTGGTCTTTTCAACAACTTCTTAATTGTTCCAATGTCCTTCCTAGGTGGGACGTTTTTTGACCCAGGGACCTTACCTACAGTCTTAAAAGTGATTGTCTATCTATTGCCTCTAAGTTATACCAGCACTGGACTCCGGGCTGCTGCTTACTTACCCCTGTCTGAGTTTCCCTGGTATGCGATACCGATTCTGCTGGGGTTTGCGATCGCACTTTCTCTATTTGGTGCTCACCAATTTGCTCACCAGCAAGACTAATTAGGCATACTTACACCCTTACCTAGGTATTAGGCTTTGCTGAATAATGGGATGAGTGTAATGGCAATGTGACCGTAAAGGCTGTACCAACTCCCACTTCACTCTCTACACAAATCTCACCACCGTGGAGGTTAACACATTTTTTGACAATTGCTAATCCTAGTCCGGTACCAGAGATAGTACCAACATTACTACTGCGCTGGAAAGCCTCAAATAACCGTTCTTGGTCTTCTGGGGGGATGCCAATGCCAGAATCTTGGATCCGGAACATCGTACTATCATCACTCATGATCAGATCAAATTGGATATCACCCCCATCCGGTGAATACTTAATCCCATTGGAGAGCAAATTAGACAGAATTTGCCGCAATAGTTTTTCATCTAGATCAGCTTTGCAAAACCAACCCTGATTACTACAGCAGGAAGTTTCCTTTGAATTATCTATACAGTTAAAGTTAATAGTAAACCCAGTCTTAGCTGTTAGTTTAAATTCTTCCACAATTTCCTTACATAAGGCTACCACATCTATAGGTAATGGTTTGAATTCCAATTTTCCTGCCTCAGCTTTACTGAATAGCAGTACATCACTCACTAACTTAGTCAGATGTTGAACCGTCGTTTGAATCCGCTGAAAATAACGTCGCTTTTTTTCGGAAGACCATTTATGACTGTAATGTTCTAATAATTCTGCCGAAGAGAGGATGGTGGCCAGTGGGGTGCGATATTCATGAGAAACGACTGAAACAATCCGAGATTTGAGGTCATTGAGTTCTTTTTCTTTATTCAACGCCTGACGAAGTTCTTCTTCCAAGGACTTCCGATTTGAAATTTCCTCTTGCAGGTACTGATTTTTTTGCCTTAATTCATCGGTTTGTTCTGCAACGCGATGTTCTAATTCTTCATTGAGTCGTTGCAATTGCTCCTCACTTTGTCGAAGCTGCTTCATAGTATTGGCTCGCTCAATAGCGTAGCGAATTGTGCGCATCAGCAATTCACTATCAATTTTGCCCTTGACTAAATAATCTTGTGCTCCTTTTCGTAATGCTTCTAGGGCAGTAACTCTATCATTAAGACCCGTTAACACCACAATGGGTAAATCCGGTACTACCTCGTGGGTTTTTGTTACCGTAATCAATCCCTGTTTATCCGGTAACGATAGGTCTAACAAGACTATATCAAAATGATGTTTACTGAGGGAATCAATAGCATCTTGTAACTTTTCTACCTGCACCAGTGACCACTGAATCTCTTGAGCATCAGTTAAAATGATTTGGAGAAGATCCGCATCAGCTGGGTTATCTTCTACTAGCAGTATTTTCAGGGAATTGGTGTCCATATTTATTGATATAATGGCAGTCTAACAAGGTCTAACCAAAATTCTTCAATCCGCTTCACCATCGACATAAAACTTTCCCAATCTATGGGTTTACAAATGTAGCAGTTAGCTTTTAGTCTGTAAGTATTGATAATATCTTGCTGAGAGTCAGATGTGGTTAATATAATAATTGGGATTGTACTTATCTGGGGGTCTTCCTTGATTTCTTGGAGAACCTCGCGACCATCTTTTTTTGGTAAATTAAGATCCAGAACAATTAAAGCTGGACGTGGGGCTTCCTGATATTTTCCCTGCTTACGGAGAAATGCGATCGCTTTAGCTCCATCATCAACCCAGTGAAACTTACTGGATAGCTTGCTATCACATAATGCCTCTAAAATGAGTTCGGCATCACTCGACGAATCTTCTACCAGCAGAATATCAATTGGTTGAGTATTTGTCATAATGTTCATGATGCCAGTTCCTGAAATTTCTAGATAATGTTTAACTCATGATGATGCTGTGGTATTGAGAAGTAAAATTTTGTGCCTACTCCTAGCTCTGACTCTACCCAAATTTTTCCGCCATGACGCTCTACAATTTTCTTACAAACTGCTAGACCAATGCCTGTGCCGGGATACTCACGGCGGGTATGCAAGCGCTGGAAAATAGTAAAGATGCGCTCAAAGTACTCAGGCTCAATACCAATACCATTATCACGAACTGAAAAGATCCATTCCTTACCCTTCAGTTCCGCTGAAATATGGACTCTGGGTAGCTCTTGGCTGCGAAACTTAATAGCATTACCGATGAGATTTTGCAGAAGTTGACTCAGTTGTATATCATCCCCCATAACTACAGGTAAGGAGTCATGGGTAACTATGACATCGCTCTCGATAATCGCCACATTTAAATTGTCTAAAACCCGATTCAGTACTACCTCGCAGTCAGTAGCTGCTAATTCTTTACCATGGGTTCCCACCCGAGAAAAACTCAGCAGATCCTGGATTAACTGCTGCATGTTAGTAGCGCCATCTACGATGTAATGAATATACTTATCCGCTTGAGCATCCAGGTTACTCTGGTATTTTTTAGCTAAGAGTTGGGTGTAGCTACTAATCGCTCGCAGTGGTTCTTGTAAATCATGGGAAGCCACGTAAGCAAACTGTTCTAACTCACGGTTAGATCGGGATAAATCTTGATTAAGTCGTTTGAGGGCCTCTTGAGCTTCCTTACGCTCTGTAATCACCTCAGTACTCATAATGATACCGCTAATCTTCCCACTAATGTCAACCCAAGGACGGATTTCCCACTTGAGCCACTGTTGTTCACCATTAGCGCGAATAAACAAATCTTCTTCACACTCTGCTGAATAACCCTCTAAGCACCGTTGGTGTATTTTCTTCCAACCCTCAGGAGTTTCTGGAAATACGTCGTAGTAGCTTTTGCCAATGATGTTGTCATCATATATGTTGTACTCTGAGTACCAGTGGCGACTAACAAACTGGTACCTCATCTGCTGATCGAACATGGCAATAGCTGCGGGTACATATTCCAAAAATCGGTTGAGCAGCTCCAGGTTGTTGCCTAATTCGGACTCAACCTGGCGGCGCTCCCTGATTTCAGCTGTTAAGACTTCATTGGCTTCTGCTAGTTGCTTTGTCCGTTCTAATACTCGTTGTTCTAACTCTTCATAGGCTTGGCTGAGGACATCATCCTCTAGCTTGCGCTTCGTGATATCCTCTACCACGGACACCACTCCGATGATGGTGCCATCAGATTCAATTAAGGGAGCATTGTGCCACTGGCAAAATATACTACTGCCATCTTGTGGATGGTAGTTTTCCGTAATGCAGTTGCTACACTGAAAATTCAAACAGTCTTGCAGAACTCGCTGGAACTGCTCTACGGAAGATTGCGGCTTCATCAATTCATGGGCACGATGCCCAAAGGCTTCCATCTTCTTATAGCCAAAAATTTTTTCGGCTACATGGTTCCACTGCATCACTTCACCATCCAGGCTCCACTCAATGAAACCAAGGGGAGTTTGCTCTACCAGGAGGGACAAGGTTTGTTGGGATCTCAGTAGTTCTTCTAGGGTTTGCTTACGTTCAGCAATTTCCTTTTCCAGAGCTGTGTTAGTCGCTTCCAGTGCAGCTCTACTGGAGAATGCTAAGACTTTTGGCATCAATACTACTAGTGCGATAGCGCTAGACAGAGAAAGTATGGCACTAGTGCCTTTGACTAAACCAGAGAGCCAATAATCTGGATGCCAAATTGTCCAGACCTCCAGCAAGTGACTGGTGCCACAGCACAAAACCAAGGCACTCAATAGTAAGAAAATCTTCAGTAATGGCAGATCTTGGTTTTGAGACCAAAAATAGATCAGCAACAGCAGAATAGAGTAATAGGATAGGGCAATTAGCAAGTCCGATCCAGCATGAAGTCCAACTAATTCAGGCTTCCAGACATAGCAATGCTCGTGGGATATATAATGACCAGAGAACATGTATTGTAAGGTTTTGAGCATATGCCGTTGGTCAATTGGGCAACAATTTCCAGCAGCACCGATGGTAACAGCAATGGTCAGATTAACCAGCTTGGTTTCGTACCAAGTAGCAGATCTCCCACTTATCCGTTGGAGTTAATTCCCTTTTGAAGTGGAACTGGGTATCAAGAAGGTAATCACCTCCCACGACACTAAGACACACTTAGTTCTTATATTGTTAACCTTTTGACCACCCACTGTAAATCTGTGAAATTACGGAATTTAAAATTGCCCCACAACAAGTCTTTGCCCAGAGAACTTTAAATCCCAATTTGGGACTTAGGTAGCTCGATTTATCTTTCTATCCAAAGATTGCAGCATCACCTGCCAGCATACCTGGCTGAAATAGAGAGTGATGTTCATAATACCCAATAACCGAGTGGCATCTTCTAGCATGGCTCTGGTTCCTTGTCCTGACAAATGGGACGAGTCTACCAAACCAGATATTACAAATAAAATTGCCGCAATCATCAGCAGTATATATGGTGTAGCTCGAATTATCCTCCAAAAAGCTAATCCATACAGGATGGCACCTATGCCATACATAAAATACACCGGCGCTTTTGAAATCCCTTGATTTACTAGTATTAAATTAATCCTGAAAACATCATCAATTAATAATATTCCAATGCCAATGGCAGAGGAAAAAATAAATCGATTTATTTTTTGATTAGGCTGGATTTTGTTCAGCAATAACCAGCACCATAAACAAATGGTTACTACTACGCACCACATTAATTCAGAGACAGCTGATAACGTGCCGATGTAGGGGCGATTGATAAGAAAAGGATCATCAAAAAGTCCTACGACTATATAACCCCTGTCCTGAATCTTGACATAAATACTTAAAATTAAAAATAGTATAATAATTAAGCTGTTATACCAAAGAATATAATGATCGTGGCGCAGCTGCTTGAGAAGGATTTTCAGCATCGAGGTGAAACAGGTAAATAAGCAATTGTTTGTTGGGCTATATACTTAAGCTAACACAGGAGCTCATGGTAATCGGTCATTGGTGGGTAGTAGTGAGGTAAAATTACTGATTACTAATTACCCATTAAGGTAAATCTAAGATAAAGCCCTGCTTGAAGCTAGTAGCCTTGTTTGATTCTGTTAAATTAGTCTGGGCTTTTGCTTCTAAATCCGCAATTTTTCCTAAAAACTATCTGATTTCAATATCTGGGTGAGGTACCTGGTCCTAGGTTAATTGGAGTAGGGAGTAGGGAGTAGGGAGTAGGGAGTCGGGAGTAGGGAGTAGGGTCGAAAATTATACCTATATCAGCATCTGACCATCTGACCCATCTATTTTTTACGAAAATGAAAATTAAGCAGCTCTACCTCTGTTCCCCTGAAGCTTTGTCTGTTGCAATTCTTAAGGAGGGTGTGATTCCATCTAGCCCTAAGCCATGAAAATGATTTACACTGCTGTGGATGTGATTATAGATTTGAGTGATTGCCTATGCTCTATACTCAAGAGTACATAAGGGAAACTGAAGCAACCCGTGTGCGGGTACTTAGTGAAGCACTACCCTACATCCAAAAGTTTGCTGGTCGCACAGTCGTGGTTAAGTATGGTGGTGCGGCAATGAAAGACAGCAATCTCAAAGAGCAGGTGATCCGGGATATTGTATTCTTAGCTTGTGTAGGTGTACGACCAGTCCTTATCCACGGTGGTGGTCCGGAAATCAATAGCTGGCTGGGGAAATTAGGGATTGAGCCACAATTTAAGAATGGTCTGCGGGTTACCGATGCTGCCACGATGGATGTAGTGGAGATGGTGCTGGTGGGTCGGGTGAATAAAGAGTTGGTCTCTGGGATTAACTACGCCGGTGGTAATGCTGTCGGGCTGTGTGGCAAAGATGGTAACTTATTCGTAGCACGCCCAGAAGGTCAAGAGGGTATTGGCTTTGTTGGGGAAGTGAGCACTGTGGATGTGCGGCTAGTAGAGTCTTTGGTCAATAGTGGCTACATTCCAGTAGTGTCTAGTGTGGCGGCTGATGATACTGGCCAAGCTTACAATATCAATGCTGACACGGTGGCCGGTGCGATCGCAGCTGCTTTAGAAGCAGAAAAGCTGATCTTGCTGACTGATACCCCTGGGGTTTTGAAGGATCCTAAAGACCCATCTAGCCTGATTCGTCAGCTAGATATTCAACAATCACGGCAGTTGATTGAGAGTGGGGTAGTCTCTGGTGGGATGATTCCTAAGGTGAACTGCTGCGTGCGATCGCTTGCTCAAGGGGTACGTGCGGCTCATATTATTGATGGTCGCATTCCCCATGCCCTGCTCCTGGAAATCTTCACCGATGAAGGAATCGGTTCGATGATCGTGGCATCAGAATTTACTAACTAAGGACACAGGGAAAATGGCAACTAGGAAATTGTTAATTGAAAATGTCAATTAATAATTAATGATAGCGTTTCTCGTAGCTATGAGGTACACATTATTTTTTACCTCTTCCCTCTTCTCTCTTACCTGTTCCCTGCTCCGAAGTCCCTGCTCCCTAAAAACCCGAAATTTGTACCTCACAAGTCGTAGAATTGCTATATTAACAAATGACTAATGGCTAATGAAAAATTTTCCCTTGAGTACCAGTCAGGAAAAGCCGCATTTGAACGAGGAGAATATCGTGCTTCTATAGAGCATTTGACCACAGCCAGAAATCTGGTAAATCTATCCTCTGGGCTCGGGGGAGAGGTGCAAATGTGGTTGGTGATGGCTTATGAGGCAGCTGGGCAAAAAGCGGAAGCGATCGCACTTTGCCAACAGTTGACTAGCCATCCTGACCTAGACACCTCCAAACAAGGTAAAGATTTACTCTATATTCTGCAAGCTCCTCAGCTTACTAGACCAGCAGAATGGATGACCAACATTCCTGACTTAGGTGCGATCGCAGAAAGTGACGACCGGGAGAGTTATGTGTATAGGTCTTTTAGCGATCGCAAGCAGCCTAGCCTAGGCTTGGTACCAGAACCCCTAGATCCTGCTGAGATTAACACTAAGGATAATCAATTCGTCTGGCTAGCTGTTGGTTTGGTGAGTTTAACCCTGGGTGGATTGATTTGGTTTGGGCTTTGATATCACTAGCAGAGACTGTTTCTTGAACTTTGCTTAAATCCAAGGGTTGGGTGGGTCGCACCGCGTCGCAAAAAGCGCGGGGTCGCACCGCTCCCGACTCCCTCAAACCCACTTCTAGTAAGCCCCTCACCGAATTAAAAACTGCTAGAGTCAGTTAATTAACTATCTGGGGCGGTTTTTTTATCTGTCACTTTGCTAGAAAAAATACCTTTCTTGCTGATACTTTTCCAATACATTACTATACCTGTAACTAACATAAAAATTAATCCTAAACCATTTAAAAGTACATAAATCGGCCTCAGTTGATCACCAAGATATTCTCCTTCGTGAATCGCCATTAAAAAGTGGGTTTGATCTTTAGAAAGCCCAAACCAGGCTCTCCCTAATCTATAGGCTATCCCGGTGATTGCTGTGATCATGAAAGGCAGTACGATGATTGGAGCTAAGGTACTATGCAGTTTACGTAAAGTAGGCTTATTCATAGGATTTGGCCTGGTTTATGAGATTCTATAACATGATTACAACATGCTATTGTATTGGTTTTAGGTTATATATGTAACAAATCGACCTATTGTTTCATAAATCCCTAAGGACACTCAGGAAAAAAGGAGAAGGGTTGGTGAAGTTAAATTTTGTGAGTTTAAGGCAGTTGGTTAGTGGAACTCTGAGGCATTTACGGGTTCTGGGGGTGATTGTGCTGGCATCAGTGCTACTGTCTGGTTGTGTCAACTATGATCTTGGGGTCAGGTTTGACGGTGAACACCATGGCAAGATTGTCCAGCAGATCAAGCTTGGAGAACAGCTGACAAAGTTGAGCGATGCTGAGGCGACCGAATGGCTCAGAAGTCTCGAAAGTCGGGCAAAGCAGCTTCAGGGCAAAACTCAGCGCCTCTCAGACCGAGAAATTGCGATCGCAATTCCCTTTAACAACGGTAAGGAATTAGTATCCAAGTTTGAGCAGTTTTTTAACCCAGTTGGTCACCCAGAAGATGCCCCATTAGCAGCAGAGAGTGATATTAACCCAAGTTTTAACTCTAATTTACGCCTAGATCAAAACAACTTTCTTGTGGTGCAACGAAATCACTTAAGCTATGACCTGGATTTGCGTAGCCTAGGGGTAATCAACTCTGATAACGGCAAGATTGTGGTTACTGCTGCTTCACTATTCGATTTGCAGTTTAGCCTAGAGACCCCTTGGGGAGCAAACAGTATTGAGAAATCCCCCAATGCCATTCGTCCCACGATTTACGATGATGGAAATCAGCTAGTTTGGACACTGCAACCTGGTCAAATCAACCATATCGAAGTGGCATTTTGGCTACCCAGCTTCCTAGGTATTGGTATGATTATTATCATACTGGTGGTATTAGGTGGTTTCTACTTAAAATACAAGTCTTTCCCCTGGGAAAGAACTGAAACTAATCAACCAGCAATACCATCAAAGGTGATGTAGTTTAGACCAGTTAAAGTTAGACCAGTTATAGAAACCAGTAATAGCTATTGGTTTCTATAACTACTAAGTTAATCAACATTTAACCTTCCCGTTTAAGTGTTGTTAACTTTCTATAGCAATTCTATAACTGGTGAGGTACAAATATCTAGGTTTTAGGGAGCAGGGACTGAGGCCGTGGGCCACGCGGGGCGCGTTCGGAGCAGGGAGCAGGGATTAGGAACCCACCCCTAACCCCTCCCAGGAGGGCAAGGCAAGAGTCAAGAGTGAAACAATCTTGTGTACCTCATGAGTCCTAGAAACGCTATATCAGCTTAGTATTATTACCTGGGTAACGGCTTTGACTGGATTGGTAGCAACAGGAGAAACGACAACAGTGGTTGGGGCCGTCGCTGGACTAGTGGGTGGATTGATGAGTGGAGTAGCAATCGGTATTGTGGTAGAAAAGTTTATGGATAGGGGATTGACCATAGAGTTAAGTCGGGAATCGGGAATCGGGAATCGGGAATCGGGAATCGGGAATCGGGAATCGGGATTCGGGATTCGGGATTCGGGATTCGGTAACTTAAAACCTTAAACCTTAAACCTTAAACTATACTCAACCAAGGCAAAAGGCAAAAGGCAAAAGGCAAAAGGCAAAAGGCAACAGGAAGCAGCCAACCTTAAACCTTCAACCTTAAACCTTCAACCTTGAACCTTCAACCTTGAACCTTAAACTTAAAAATACATCAAACTGCTTGTGGTTGCATTTGTGGCTGGAACTGGAACAGGGAGTATACCACATTGCGGCGGATATCGATCATCATTTCCAAGAACATCTCATAGCCTTCCTGCTTATACTCAATCAGGGGGTCTTTTTGGCCATAACCTCGTAATCCCACTGACTCCCTTAGGGCATCCATGGATTGTAAATGCTCTCGCCAGAGGTTATCGATTTGATTCAAGATAAAGAATCGCTCAGCTTGCCGCATTAGTCCTGGCTGGATTTGATCGACTTGAGCTTCCTTGATATCATAGGCTTTGCGGACTTCTTCATGGAGGAAGGTTTTGATTTCCCCGACAGTCATATCTTCTAGATGCTGTGGTTCTAGATCTTGCAGTAAGTAGACAAATTCTTTGACCTTTCCTACCAAGCTCTGTAAATCCCACTCTTCTGGTGGTAACTCTGGGTTAACGTAGGCATCTACAATATCACTCATGGTCTTTTCGGCATACTGGATGACTTGTTCTTTGAGGTCTAGTCCTTCCAGCACTCGCCGTCTTTCCGCGTAAATTGCCCGCCGTTGGTTGTTCATTACCTCGTCATACTCAAATACCTGCTTCCGGGTATCGTAGTAGAAGGTTTCCACTTTCTTCTGGGCATTTTCTAAGGAGCTGGTGAGCATCCCGGATTCGATGGGCATATCTTCCTCAACCCGGAACATATCCATCATCCTTGCTACGCGATCGCCTCCGAAGATTCGCAGAAGATTGTCTTCCAAACTGAGGAAAAATCGGGTAGAACCGGGGTCCCCTTGCCGTCCCGCTCGTCCTCTGAGCTGGTTATCAATACGGCGGGATTCATGACGTTCAGTACCAACAACGTGCAGGCCACCTTTTTCTACCACTTCATCATGTTCTCGGGTGGTGAATGCGTCATATTCCCCTTGAATTGCTTTATAGACTTCCCGCAGCTTTTGAATCACTGGGTCATTGGTGGGAGCATTTTCTGAAGCGATCGCTAATTTCTCTTCTGCTTCTAATTCCGGTAAACTCTGCTGTCCATACTGTTCAACTGCAAAAGTTACTGCCTCTTTTAGGATTTGTTCCGTTTCCCGGGACAATTTGGTAGGGAAAATCTGAGGGCTAACCTTCCAGCTTTTCGGTTTCTTTCCTGGAGCAAACCCAACAGCGTCCGATTTAGGCTTGGCAGTAGTTACCGCTATGGGGGAAAAGGCTTCGTCTTCCTCGGGCTGCACTATTTTGGGCATAAAATATTCCCGTAGCTTCAGCCGTGCCATGAAGTCAGCATTACCTCCCAAAATAATATCTGTTCCTCGCCCGGCCATGTTGGTGGAAATAGTCAAGGCTCCTTTCCGTCCTGCCTGAGCCACAATTTCTGATTCCCGCTCCACATTTTCGGGTTTAGCATTGAGCAGGTTATGGGGTACTCCCTTTTCGGCTAACAGACCGGACAACAACTCGGATTTTTCTACACTCGTGGTTCCCACTAGCACCGGACGTCCTTGTTCATGGAGTTCAGCACATTCTTCTGCTACTGCCCTCCACTTAGCTGGCTCGGTCTTGTAAACCACATCAGAGACGTCTCGACGTTTAGAGGGTTTGTTAGTGGGAATAATGGTAACTTGCAAGTTGTAGATTTTTTCAAATTCCGCTTCTTCTGTTTTCGCGGTACCTGTCATACCGGCGAGTTTGGGATAGAGCAAGAAGAAATTCTGATAGGTAATGGTTGCCAGGGTTTGGGTTTCATTTTGAATGTCTACCCGTTCCTTGGCTTCTATGGCTTGGTGTAGACCATCACTCCACCGGCGTCCTGCCAACACTCGGCCAGTGAACTCGTCTACAATCACTACTTCCCCATTCCGCACAATATAGTTCACATCTTTCTGAAAGAGTTCCTTAGCCTTGAGGGCATTGGAAATATAATGAGCCCAAGGGTCTTTGGGGTCGTACAAATCTTTAACCCCTAGAAGTTGCTCCGCTCGGATAAAGCCTTCATCGGTCATCAAGATGTTACGGGCTTTTTCATCAACTTCGTAGTGTCCTAGTTGTTCACCATTGTCTGGATCTTCTGGATAGAGCATGCGGGCAATGTCTGCTGCCTTAATGTACTTCTCAGTCGGTCGCTCCACTTGCCCAGAAATAATCAGTGGGGTTCGGGCCTCATCAATCAGTACTGAGTCTACTTCGTCAATGATGCAATAATTAAATGGACGTTGCACCACATCTGACATTGCTGTGGCCATGTTGTCCCGGAGATAGTCAAAGCCTAATTCACTGTTGGTGCTATAGGTAATATCACAGGCATAGTTCTTTTGCCGCTCGACCGGGGACATTCCCGATTGAATCAGCCCGACACTCAGACCTAGGAAGCGATGAACTTGTCCCATCCATTCCGCGTCCCGACGGGCTAAGTAGTCGTTAACGGTTACAATGTGAACCCCTTTACTATCGATGGCATTGAGGTAAGCTGGTAGAGTAGCCACCAGGGTTTTTCCTTCACCAGTTTTCATCTCTGCGATTTGCCCTTTGTGCAGGACAATGCCACCCATGACTTGGACATCATAGTGACGCATTCCCAGAACTCGCTTTCCTGCTTCCCGCACTACAGCAAAGGCTTCTGGCAGAATTTGATCAAGAATTTCATCACGCTCTTGACTAGTGTTGGCTTTCTCCAGCTGCTGTTTGAACTCTGCGGTTTTGCCTCTGAGTTGTTCATCCGATAGGTGCTGGATGTCTTCTTCGAGGAGGTTAACTTCTACAACATCAGGTTGGTACCGTTTGAGTTTACGTGCGTTGGGATCACCAATTAGTCTCTTAAGCATAGCAGGAGAGGGAGATGTATAGTTGTGGGATGTATAGTTGTGCGTTTAGGGACACTTTTATAGATATCCTACCAAACTCCTGTGTCAAAAGATGGGGGAAGATCGGGTAATGGGCAAGGGTGAAGATATTTGTCAATAAAAATGAAAGTGTGGGAAGGGTGGGGAGGGTGGGAGGTGTGGGGAGATGGGGAGATGGGGAGATGGGGAGATTTTTATTAAGGTTAATTAGTCTGACTCTAATAGATAATTGAATACTGATCCAACTATACCTTATTCTCTGGCTTGATTGTCTGACTTGGGATACCGATTCTCTCATCATTCCATCATCTCATTATCCCATCATCTCATCATCGCTTTTCCCTTCCTCCGATCGAGCCACTCTTCCAAGGAGAAATTAAAACAATTAATCGCCGGAATAGGTAAGTAATCATTCTTTTTGAAAGGTATGGTGTCAGGGATTTTAATCCTTCTCGCTGGACTTTTCTGAGGTAAAAGACAATTCCTCTTAAAAAATCCTGCCAGCGTCTGCCCCAGTATTCTTTCTGAATTCCCCCTGGATCAAGACGTATATTGTATGGATTGTAATTATATATATTTAATGAATTGAGTTGAGTTAGACCTTCTTGCTCTGCAAACTGTTCATAAGTGATGCCATTGTGCCGAAACTCGGGATTAGTATCGGGATAAATCCATTCCGATACCATCCAATCTTGACTAGCAAACAAGAATTCTGCACAGTTTTTCGTTACCTGAGCATATTTCAATCTAATCCCAATGGGAATTTCAGCCCAAGGACCATGTTGCCATACGAAATCTGGGTCAAAAAATGCTTTAAATGCCAGGTCTTTGCCATTAATTCTCAGGCGAGCTACCCGACCAACCATGCCAGCTCCAGCTATTTCTACCTCAACCTTCATTCCCCCTGTAGATAGCATTTCAGGATGAATTGGAGCTGGTTGTGTAGGCAAATCCTGGGAGGGCAAATCCTGGGAAAGCATGGCCTTGGCATACAACCCTTTGGAGTTGACCTCTAATTTTTTCCTAGAAGGCTTCGCCTCTACAACAGATTTTGGAGTGTGCTGACATACTCTGGTTTTTTTTACTAAAACAACTGTCTTGTTTACCCTACCTAATCTAAGCCGCACTCTTTTTAGGTAGAGTGTGACGCGGTGTCCTTCTGAGGAGGTACTACTGACATACTTGGCTAATTTATCTAAAAATTGTCTTAACTCTTTGATGGTAATCCCGTTAGTTACATCCAGTAGCTCGGAAGGTGGTGGATAAAAGTATAGCTTTTTTTGACCAGTTGATTTGATCACCTGTTGGCAGAGAGCATGAAATTTCCTGGGAGACATCAGTTTTTGCTGAGCCTGACGTATAATTGGTGCGACGAGTGATTCCTCCCAGTGCTGGTAATCTGCCATAGTTTTATCCTTTTTCTGCCAAATTTATTATTATCTACTGTTTTAACCATCTTTGAGCTCTAAACTTCACACTTCTTAACTGTTTGAGTGAGGGGTGAGGGTTAGGGCGTGTTTTCTTGCCTCGGAGATCCCCCATTATCCCCCTTAAAAAAGGGGGACTTTGAGTATGGCTCCCCCCTTTTTTAAGGGCAGGGCTGTTTCATTCTCGCAAAAAATAGATGGGGAGATGGGGAGATGGGGAGATGGGGAGAATTTTGGACTAATACTCGGGATTTTGGGCAAATTTATCGTTCCCTTACACCAAGGCCGTTAAC
>NZ_JAAHHX010000500.1:0-1762 GCF_010672065.1 Moorena sp. SIO4A1
GCGAAGTCTAATTCATCTACCATCAAACATGATTCATGACCAATAACCAACCGTTAATTGGGATTATTATGGGCAGCGATTCCGATTTGCCCACCATGCAAAATGCGATCGCAGTATGTGAAGACTTTGGTGTTCCTTGGGAAGTAGCGATTGTGTCTGCCCATCGCACCCCTGAACGGATGGTAAATTATGCCCAAGACGCTCACAAGCGTGGACTCAAGGTTATTATCGCTGGTGCTGGGGGGGCGGCTCATCTGCCTGGTATGGTGGCGGCTCTAACACCCTTGCCTGTGATTGGGGTCCCAGTGTCTAGTCGTCAAATGAAGGGTATTGATTCCCTATACTCCATTGTTCAAATGCCTGGAGGAATTCCCGTCGCTACTGTAGCAATTGGTAATTCCAAGAATGCAGGATTGTTAGCAGTGCAGATTTTGGGCACTCATCAGCCGGAATTACTAGAGAGAGTGCAGCAGTATCGCCAGAATTTAGCGGAATCAGTGATGGAAAAGCAAGCATTGCTCGATGAGTTAGGTTATGAGCAATACTTAGGCCAGATGAGTTAATCTGGTTGATTGGGTTTGAGAAGGTTAGTATTGAAAAAGGGCAAAAACCCCCATTAAATTGCCATCAGGGTAATCCATTATAGGGGGGATGTGAAAGAAAATAATTAGAGCGTAATCCGACTCGTTCTACTACGTTAAGCTGGGGGATCTCAAAAGCATCCCACCGAAGGGCGGCATCTGTTATAAATGAGCCGAGACTAAAGGCAATAGGACTTACGAATAGGAAGTTGAGTTTGGTGTTCAGGTGAAATACCAATAGCCTGTCCACACCAAATCCACGTCATGTCAACAAAAAATCTAGGAGGTAAATAGAGTTCATGGAACATCGTGGTGTTACAGTATGGTTAACTGGTCTTAGTGGTGCTGGAAAGACCACTATTACTAAGGCATTAGAAGAAAAACTAAACGCCCAAGGATGCAAGCTGGAAGTCTTGGATGGGGATATCGTTCGTCAGAACTTAACTAAAGGACTCGGATTTAGTAAAGAAGACCGGGATACAAACATTCGCCGCATTGGCTTTGTTGCCCATCTTTTAACCCGCAATGGAGTTATTGTCCTGGTATCTGCGATCTCCCCTTACCGTGAAATTCGAGAGGAGGTCAAGCAACGGATTGGTGACTTTGTAGAAGTTTATGTTAATGCTCCCCTAAACGTTTGCGAAGGCCGAGATGTCAAAGGACTTTACAAACGAGCTCGTGCTGGAGAAATTAAGAGTTTTACTGGTATTGATGACCCCTATGAGCCACCATTAAATCCGGAGGTAGAATGTCGCACTGACAAAGAAGAATTATCAGAAAGTGTGGACAAAGTTATCAAAAAGCTGGAAGAGTTAAATTATATTTCTAGTACTTGAAGCATAATCTTTATACCTTAACTAAAGCACCCCACCTACACGCTTTGAAGTGGGAGTCGTATCTTGAGACAATTCTTGAGACAATTGTAGAATCTAATTATTATTCCTAGAGTATGCAAAGCCCGGTGTTAAGCCATCCTTCACAAACTATCCCAGCTCACGGTGGTCAACTGGTCAACCGTGTTGCTACACCCGAACAACGGCAGGAATTTTTGGAGAAAGCTGAATTTCTGCCCAGAGTTACACTAGATAAACGGGCTGTCAGCGACCTGGAAATGATTGCTATCGGTGGCTTTAGTCCCCTGACTGGCTTCATGGCCAAAGAAGACTACGAATCAGTGGTAA
>NZ_JAAHHX010000501.1:0-1761 GCF_010672065.1 Moorena sp. SIO4A1
GTCCTAGAGGAATTGGGGTCTTTTGCCTCATGTGCTTTCGCCCTCCCCGTTTTTAGGATAGAGACATCAAACAGAAATCAGCTCACGTCCAAACACTTAGAAACAGCTAAAGAGTGAACATCATGAACATCAAACGCTTTTCTCTACTTGCAGGTATCGCAGCAATTACCCTCACTAGTTTTCCCATGGCAGTTAATGCCCAAGAACTTCCTCCATTTTTATCTAATCTGAACATCACTGACCAGCAAAAAGAGCAGTTTGAGGACATCATTAACAATACTGACTCCAAAATTGAGGATATTCTCACTCCTGATCAACAACGGCGCTTTCAAACTATCAAGGTGCTCCGCCGTCAACTGCGAGACGCAAGGGAAGGTCTGAATCTCTCCGAAGAGCAGTTAAAGCAAATGCAAGACATTAACAGGTCAGCACGATATGAGATGAGGGGTATTCTCACCGAGGAACAGCGCCAACAAATTCGTCAAGAAATAGGAGCATTTCGAGGTAAAGGCCCATTGAGACGGAGATTTTTCCAGAACTAGATTATCTCTTGGAATACAAAGTACTAACTCTCTTGATATAACTTGTTAAAGGTGCGCTTAACTCATTAATAATTAAATTCGCCACGGGTCGCACCTAATTGTTAAGTGTTAATTGACAAACCATTAACACTTAACAAGTTTTTTTTATTACCACCATAAACACTATCCTTTCCAATACCTTTAAAATCGGTGTTGCGTCAGTCTTTGAATGAATAGGAGTAGAGTGGGCATCCTGCCCGCCCGAAAATAAGGAGGAAACTGGCAAGATGCCAGTTCTACACAAGATGCCAGTTCCACGCAAGATGCCCATTCCACCAAGATGTCCACTCTACAAAACTATTACAATCATTCTATTATTAAGCAACGCCTGGAACCGAGGTGCTTTGCCTGATCATGGGATTGACCATAGGTCACGCTACGGGATGCTCCTGTGCAGCCGCTATGCGATGCTCCTTTGGAGCCGCTACGCGAACGCATTTACTGTACCTAGTCATTAACAAAAATGTGGCCACCCACTGGACTTGTTGCTGCGTGAATGCAATAGTTTTTTTGGAAACCTGGAACTGAGGCGCTTTGGCTGATCATGGGATTGACCATAGGTCACGCTACGCGAACACATTTACTGTACCTAGTAATTAACTTTGATATCGCCACTCACTCGACTTATTGATGCGCTAATGCAATAGTTTTTTTGGAAACTTGGAACTAGAGTAATGGCTGGAATGGGATCCATAGGTCACGCTACGGGATGCTCCTGGGTCGCCGCTACGCGAACGCATTACTGTATCTAGTAATTAATACCTAAAATCTTATCCCTTGCATCTTATCCAAAATTCTGTTACAATAATAGTATCGTTAACGCAATGGTTAACTCCCCATGATGATTTCCACCGCACAAGCCGCTGATTTACTAGGTGTTTCCGCCACTCGCGTCCGTTACCTTCTCAGCAAAGGCAGAGTTAAAGGAGCCTATAAAGTGGGTAGAACTTGGGTGATTCCTCTGTTTGATGGCATGCCAGTAGTCACTCCCGGCACTCGGGGTCCCAAGCGGAACTGGTCAAAGCGCAGAGAGTACACTAAGGCTGTGATTCATGTTAACCAGAGGGTAATTCGCAACAATCTCAAGACAGGGGAGCGCAACCCTGTGATTACCGTAAAACGAGGCTCTAAAAACACTTATGGTCATACGGTGGAAGTCAATGGGCCGTGTAGAGTCATA
>NZ_JAAHHX010000502.1:0-1758 GCF_010672065.1 Moorena sp. SIO4A1
TTACCAGCTTGGCGCAATCTCAGGCAAGCTCAGCTAGGTCCAGGTGCATTAGTCTATGGCAGTGGGGCTGGTGTTTGTTTAGCGCTACACTTTGTGACTTGGATTACTTCCTTGTCTTTTACTTCCATTGCGGCATCTACTACCTTAGTTACCACAACTCCGATTTGGGTTGCTCTAGTTTCTTGGCTCTGGTTGAAGGAAAAACTAACTAGGCTGACGGTTTTGGGAATTGGTGTGGCCTTTGTAGGTGCTGTCTTGATTACTTTGGGGGATGGGGGTTCTCTCAGTGGTGGCAGTAATCCTCTGTTGGGGAATTCTCTAGCATTGATGGCAGCAGTGATAGCAAGTTTGTATGTACTTTGGGGACGTGAAGCACAGCAGCGGGGTTTGAGTCTCGGTAGCTATAGTGCTTTCGCCTACACTATGGGGGCGTTGGTGTTGTTACTGTTATCCTTACTCTGGGGTGTCAGTTATCTCAGTTATCCGGTAGCGGTTTACGTCTACATCTTGTTAATCGCAGTGTTCCCCCAAATGGTAGGACATACCAGTTTTAACTGGTTGGTACGCTGGATTAATCCTACCCTGGTGACCCTGGCTATTTTGTTTGAACCCGTTGGTGCTTGCTTTTTGGGCTATCTGATTTTTCAGGAAGTGCCAGGAGTATTGGTGCTGGTAGGTGCCGTGGTGTTGTTAGTTGGGGTGGCAGTAGCGGTTTTTGGATCTAATTTGAGAAAAGAGGTTGAAGGTTAGTTGGTTGTTCGCGTAGCGTGGCCTTTTGGCCAAGGTTAGTTGAAGGATTGCAGCTTGCATGTCACTCCCGCCAGGTCTGTAAGAGACTAACCAGAATTAAAAGGAATAGGTATTCTGAGCTACTAAGGGGTTACTGGCGCACGGAACAAGAATATAAGGATTTATTTGCAGCGAGTGGTTTTAAAATCGCACAAGTCGTTTATACTTATAAAAGTCTAATAGTGATAGAGTTTAGCCTCCAATAAAGAGGTTTTTTAGCTTAACTTTCAGGTAGACAACCTGGTAGTGCTAAAAAATTATTTAATTTACTACAGTCTGCCAGAAGTAGGATAAGCAAAAAATAAATGAAAAAAATGATCAAAACTTGTTGTGTAACGTTAGTAACCTGTATGCTACTGCTAACGATCAATACCATGAATGCCCTGGCGAGTAGTGAAACTGAGATGGAAATATGTGACTTAACTCTACACTCATTTTGTGACCGTGATCTTTTGCCGACGCAATATGTGGAACTTATTGCTCCCCCTAACCATATCTCATTTCTTCTTTTGAAAAATGATGCTCCAGGAGATAGAAACGGCCAAATAGAAAATGATGATGATTCGGTTACTTACAGCGCTAGGGAAATAACAACTTACTTAGCCACGTTTTCCAATAGTGAAGACATCACAAAAAGGCTGAAAATATCCAACACTGACGCTATAACAGAGTCTCCGCAGCATTGGACATTCTATCATAGACCTTCACCAGTGGTCAAATTGGTTAACGTATTTGCTGCCAATAAAAATTAATAAACTCGGGAGCATCCCATTTTGAAAAATATATCTTTTTATATGGGCATTAACATCGCGTTAATACAGCTTAATGTGGTATGTTTATTCCAAATTGGGATGCTCCTAGAAAGTCTGCAATGACTCAGTAAGCTCTAAACGTAAAGGGTTTCCGGCTATTTAGTCACCTCTTCAGAGGTCTGACAGAATCTGGCAAAGTGGTATTTTAAAATTGTAA
>NZ_JAAHHX010000503.1:0-1758 GCF_010672065.1 Moorena sp. SIO4A1
TTTTCTCTTATTAGCTGATCAATAATCAACTCGATTTAGTTCTCGTATCACTTCTACTAACCTTGAATATAACATCAGGAATAATTTCATTTTTGTATTTATTTAATTTCAAAATATTTTTTAAAAAGTTATTATTATTGATGGAATTAATATATGTTTAATTTATAAATTAGTGGAGGTAAAAATTACTGAATTTTAGGGAGTAGGGAGTAGGGAGTCAGGAGTCAGGAGTCGGGGTAACAAACTTGAATATATCTCATAAGTATGGAAAACACTATATTTATTTGAACGCTATCAAATAAAAAAAAGGGAGTAGGGAGTAGGGACTAAGGCCGTAGGCCACGCTTTAGGGCTTTGCCCAACCCTGCGCGTTAGCCTAGCGTGGCCTACGGCCAAACGCCAACGGAGCAGGAATGCATCGCTCTAGCATGCATGCCTTTTGCCTTTTGCCTTAAAAAAATCAGCAATTTCGCTTACTCGTCATGAAAATTGCTATACAGCGTTTTTCATAACTATTAGGTTCGCTTGACCCATTCGGAGGCGATTAGTTAGTGACTGTAGGAATAACGTTTATTCTCTTACAGCGTTTTTCCTAACTATTAGATGCCCTTGACCTTGGCGAATTTAATTCGCCACAAGTCGCACCTGAGGTAAACAGAATTTTTCCCTATTCCCTATTCCCTATTCCCTGTTCCCTGCTCCCTATTCCCTGTTCCCTACTCCCTACTCCCTATTCCCTACTCCCTACTCCCTATTCCCTATTCCCTACTTCAGAAGAATCCTGTAGGGAATAATCCTGATAACTACCCCAAGACCAGTATTAAGGATAGAGGTCTATTAACTTAGTCTATTAAGTTAGTTCCCTGTCGGGGGGTTTTAGGGACTGAGGCCGTGGGCCACGCTGCGCGAACGCTAACGGATCAGCAAAGAAGTAAAAAATCGGTGTGTGTACCTGATTAATACGAGAATTGCTATATAAGTAGTAACTATAAGCTGATCGGCATTTAAATTGGTTATTCCCCATTCCCTGTTGCCTGTTTCCTTTGACAAATTTAGGTATCCTAATCTAAATGGTGAACAGCTTAAAGTAACTATAAAGTAACTATAAAGTAACTATAAAGTAACTATAAATAGTGTTGAATGTTCAAAAACTATTGGTAACAGTTCAACATTAGACCTCTTGCAAAAGTAGTTTTCTGATAGTGTTTGTCTCAATTATTGTCCACTGTTCCCATATCCGCTGTTCCCTGTTCCCGACAACTGCCGCGAAGTCTATTATTGCTAAGACAAAACTAACAGCTGCATCTCCTAAAAGCTCTTTGACCTGGTGGGTGGAACGGGCATCTTTTAGGTACCCTTGACCCATTAAGAATTAAATTCGCGTAGCGGTGCGCGCCTCCAAGGGCGCGAGGGATTGCTCGCGCCCTTGGGTCGCACCTTTCGGCAAAGCCGATGCGGGGTGCGTTCGGGTCGCACCTGTGGAACGGGCATCTTGGTGGAACGGGCATCTTGGTGGAACGGGCATCTTGGTGGAACAGGCATCTTGGTGGAACGGGCATCTTGGTGGAACAGGCATCTTGGTGGAACGGGCATCTTGCCCGTATCCTCCCTCGGGGGGCTGTCCCGATTCCCGACTCCCGATTCCCGATTCCCGATTCCCTACTCCCTACTCCCTACTCCCTACTCCCTATATTGGAATTTGTTGAAATCCATCAAATAATCCCATGTTTAAAGCCTTAGTACTGATTCCCGTGTCAG
>NZ_JAAHHX010000504.1:0-1757 GCF_010672065.1 Moorena sp. SIO4A1
GAGGTTAGTAAAAAACATGGCTCAAGCAATTATTGAAGAAGATCCAAAAGCCATGGAAATTGCGGCTCACACATTAAAGTCTAGTAGCGCTACCCTAGGGGGGATAAATCTCTCCAAACTGTGTCAGGACTTGGAAAGTCTGGGGAGGTCGAAAACCATCACTGGAGCAGCGGAAATTTTTGCGCTGCTTAAGTCTGAATACCAACAAGTCAGAGCAGGACTGACCGAGAGTGCTAAGAAAATTGAACAACAATGCTTGAGCCCAGTCCTCACCCATAATGTGTGATTTTTCGCTCACGGGGTGACAACAAAGCTCAAACCTATATAGGTGGCACGGTTAATGGTTTTAGGTATTGGGTAAAATGAGCGCATCGGTGTCATTTGTATTTCCCAGCAATTGAAGCAATTTTCACGCATACTTCGTCAATGATAGTTTTAATCAATCCATCCCGCCAGGGCAATTTTACCTAACACCTAACCCCATTAACCTAACCCCTGTAAGATTTTCAATTAGCTTGTCACCCCCTGAGCTGAACGAGTTTGAATCCATTCAAAAGTCTGCACTTCAGTCCCACCTGCAACTGGGAAGTCAGGATCGGTTAACTCTCGATAAACAGCCTCTGGGATAATGACTGTCTGGTAAAGTTGTTGGAGTAAGTGGAGTTCGTTAATAGCTGCCAGGTTATTAATTGGTGATGTATCACTGACAATAATCACAACCTGCCCATCTCCCGCAGATTCTTAATATCTTGTTCCAAATCTTCTACACCATAATGAACTGGGATTTGACGGCTTGCTAGTAGATGTTGAAAAGCAATACGATTCATCCCAGCAAATCGACTGGCTTGAGCAAGGGTAAGTTTTTCTTTCTCAAACAGCAAAACGGCAATTTCTTGCTTCATTTCAGCTTCAGTCATTCGAGTCGCGGTTAGAAGTTCATCAGAGATAATAATACTCATAGCTACAATTTTATTGATTATCTTTATGGTAAGGATTTTTAGATCTTGTAGATTGGGTTGACCCAAGGAAACCCAAGGACTCAAGACTATACTAATTTTTTATTGGTCGCTCTGTTGAGGCAAAGCGCGAGTGGAACAGACCGCCTGTTCCTCAACATGCGATCGCGTAGCGTGACCTAAGGCCAATTGCGTAGCGGGACACGGTAGGGTCAATTGCACTCAAACAGTCCGCTGCACGGCATTGTTGTTCTGCTCGTGCCAACGAGGTTGTCTCAAGGGGCTTGAAATTATTTGCCTGCCACTTTCAGTTTCTCTGCGTCGCACATCATCACAAATTGCTTGTAAGTCGTAGTTGAAAGACTTGGCATGTTCTTCTCGAATTTTGTTGATTTCTTCGAGAATTTCATCCTTCCACATCTTTATTATCCCATTAGTTCATAAGGTGTACAAATGGTCGGCAGTTCGTATCCAGCATCAAAGCTAATTTGCGCTAATTTTTTCTGAATTTGGGCATTTGCAATATGTTTACAATTCCACGTTAGCAGATAGTCCAAGCCATAAACTTGATAAGATATCCGATACCTTGCTCCAAAATTACGCATCAACCGGGTGTTAGCTACTGTTGCGATTTTAGTGCATTGAAATAACAGTATGAATACCTTCAACAACCTGTTCAATGAAATCAACAGCATCATTAACAAGTTTCTCATTGATCGGCCATCTATTACCTAGCCCTAGTGTTGGATACATGTCAGCTTCATGAGCAATTTTATTTCTACGATCGACGATAATGCTCAA
>NZ_JAAHHX010000505.1:0-1756 GCF_010672065.1 Moorena sp. SIO4A1
ATACACTGGAGCAAGCCGAAAGGCCGGTCATAGACCGAGTTTACCCAGGAGCTGGGTGAGGTGAAAGTCTCACGCCCAGTTCTGAAGCGGAGGTGCTCCCCTTAATAGGGGACATCGACCGTAACAAAAGCAGAAATGGAAGAAACTCCGCCAAAGCCTATTCCGCCTACAGAAAAGAGTGTATAAAGCAGTTCAAGCTGGAGACCTCAAGAAAGCTAGGTCACTACAGAAATTGATTCTGAAATCTCGCGCAGCACAGCTTCTAGCTGTACGTCAGGTCACACAACTCAATAAGGGTAAAAAAACAGCTGGAGTAGACGGGAAGTCATCCCTCAACTACAGGGAACGCATGAAACTGGTTGAAACACTGAACCAATATGGATGCGACTGGCACCATAATGGACTACGGGAACACCCCATTAAGAAAAAGAATGGGAAAACCCGAATGTTGAAGATACCTACCATCGCAGACCGAGCATGGCAATGCTTAGCAAAATTCGCACTGGAACCAGCACACGAAGCTACCTTTCACGCTCGGAGTTACGGGTTTAGGACTGGAAGAAGTGCCCAGGATGCACAGAAAGGACTGTTCAATCAACTGAACTCAAACTGTAATGGCATCAAAAAGCGAATCATAGAGCTAGACATCAAGAAATGCTTTGACCGCATCACACACAGCTCAATCATGGATAGATTGATAGCTCCTGCGCACCTAAAACAGGGGATTTACAGGTGCCTAAAAGCAGGCATCAATCCGGAATTCCCAGAGCAAGGAACACCCCAAGGTGGTGTGGTCAGCCCCTTATTGGCAAACGTGGCTTTAAACGGTATAGAGGACATACACACAAGCCTGCGTTACGCAGACGATATGGTATTCATCCTTAAGCCTAAAGACGATGCCGAGAAAATCCTCTCAAAAGTCAAGACATTCTTGGCGGAGAGAGGAATGGAAATCAGTGAAGAAAAGACCAAGCTAACAAGAGCGACAGACGGATTTGATTTCCTAGGGTGGAAATTCCGCGTTAGAAAAGACGGAAAATTCTCGTGCATTCCCTCAGAGGATAACCACAGAACAATTCGTCAGAAAATTAAAGCCGTAGTCAACAGCTCGAATTATGGTGCAGAAGTAAAAGCCAAGAAACTAGCCCCCATCGTTCGCGGATGGCGTAACTACCATTCTAGCTGCGATATGAGCAGCTCAAGGGATAGCCTCTGGTTCATGAAGAAAACCGCAAATCGTAAATTCCGCAAGGAAAAGAAAATAAACCGGTATAAAGCCAATGAACTATGTAAAAAAGCCTTCCCAAAGGTTGGTTACAAACAAAACCAACACGTGAACGTAAAGGGGACTAAGTCACCCTACGACGGCGACCTAGTCTATTGGAGCAAGAGAAACTCAAGACTCTACTCTGATGCTACATCTGACGCATTGAAAAGGCAAAACCATTCCTGTGGACACTGCGGATTGAAGTTCCTAGAAGACGAGTTCGTACATCTTCATCACATTGATGAAAACCACGACAACTGGAAAACGAAGAACTTGCTAGCAGTTCACCAGAGCTGCCACCAGCAGATACACTGGAGCACTCCTACAGGAGAGGATATCTAGGAGCCGTATGAGGTGAAAGCGCGCGACCTGAACTGGTCAAGTAAAGCGGGGAGCCGACTCCCCAGGGTAATTTACACCACCTACCCTCACGTAAAACAACCTTTTAGGTTGGACTCAATACCTTTTGGTAACAAAAGGGAAATATGC
>NZ_JAAHHX010000506.1:0-1754 GCF_010672065.1 Moorena sp. SIO4A1
TTGTGGTCTCTGTCTAACTGGCAGCCACATTTACAAATATGGGTTCTAGTTGATAGAGACTTTTTAACCACTTCACCACAGTTGGAACAACTTTGACTCGTGTAGGCGGGGTTCACTGCAACAGTTATCCTGCCAAACTTTAGACCAAAATATTCCAACCATTCTCGAAATTGATACCAACCTGCATCATTAATAGATTTGGCAAGACAGTGGTTTTTAACCATATTACGAACCCTCAAATCTTCATAGGCGACCAGGTCGTTAGACCGGATTACGCAGCGCGCCAATCTCTTAGCGTGCTCATGGCGTTGCCTACTTATTCTAAGGTGTGTCCTACCTAGTCTATTAATTGCTTTTTTACGGTTAGCAGAGCCTTTCTTTTTTCGATCAACTCGACGTTGATAAAACTTTAAACGTTTTTCCCCTTTTCGGTAAAATCGTGGGTTAGGTTCTGAGTATCCATCAGAGTCTGTGTAAAACTCCTTTAAGCCAACGTCCAATCCAATAGTAAACCCAGTGGCTTCTAGTTGTTCTTGGTTCTCTACTTTCACACAGAACTGGACATAATAGCCATTAGCTCTCTGGACAATCCGAACTCGTTTTATTAGCTTCTGGTCGAATCTCCATAAGTCCCAGGTACCCTTGAGCTTGACTTTTCCGATACCCTTCTTGTCGGTGAATTTTATGGACTTCTTATCTGGGGATAACTTCCATCCAGATTGCTTATACTCCACTGACCTAGAATGTTTCTTGAAACGAGGATAACCCTTCTTTCCAGGAATTTTCTTTTTGCAGTTATCAAAGAAACGTTTTATAGCGCGTTCTACGTTCTCAACAGAGGCTTGGCAAGCATGACTATTGAGGTCTTTAACAAATTCAAACTCTTCCCTTAATTGAGTGTTGTATCGATAGAGTTCTTTCTTCCCTGTTCCACGATTGTCCATCCAGTACCGAAGTACCTTGTTACGGACAAAACGAGCCGTTCTAATAGCTTCATTTATCGCTAATTTTTGAGGCTCTTTTAGGACAGCTTTGAACTCCATAACCAACACTTAAAATCACCTCCAAGGTATTGATGCATTGCTTTCTATTATAGTGGATATTCTAGCATGAAAGTTACCGAGCAGTTAGGGAATAAATTCCTGCTCGGGCTAACCCCATGGATAGAATCGGTGGGGCGTTGCGCCCTCAGGGTCTTCGGTCATTCCCATTCATCATCGGTAACGGCTGGCACCAGAATTTTCCGTTGCTTTTTGATTACCTCTTCCAAACAACTACCTCTAGGAAGTTGATCTATTATACCACGTTTTTTTGGTGGTTTGGTTATTTGGTTGAACGCGATCGCGTGGCCAATAGGCCAAGGTTGGTTGGTTGAACGCGATCGCGTGGCCAATAGGCCAAGGTTGGTTGGTTGAAGATTGGTTGGTTGGTTGAACGCGATCGCGTAGCCAATAGGCCAAGATTGGTTGGTTGAAGGTTGGTTGGTTGAAGGTTGGTTGTTCCCATAGCGTGGCCGAAAGGTCAAGGTTGTTGGGATCTGATATGGTAGGCAAGGTTAGAAGAATATCAGTTTTGAGCGCAATAGTTTAGGAGTGAAACCATGGCACTAGTTAATTCGACAATGTTGCCCTTAGGTACCAAAGCACCAGAGTTTCAGTTACCGGATGCAGTGTCTGGCGAGACGATTTCCTTAGAGACCTTTGCCGGTAAGCAGGGGTTACTGGTAATGTTTATCTGCCGTCATTGTCCTTTTG
>NZ_JAAHHX010000507.1:0-1753 GCF_010672065.1 Moorena sp. SIO4A1
GGGTTTGAACTCATTGAGTACTTGGTTAGAAGTTACCGTAAGAGTAGTGCAGCCTTTATAGTTGGTAAATTATGCAGCATAGGGTAAAGGTTTTGTAGTAAGGCTGCACTACTCTAAGGTTTCATCTCCGGTCGGTCTCAACGGTGGAAAAATCCTGGTTCTCAGCCAATCTGAAAGCTGCCCAGAGTCCGAACTTACCGCAGATCTTCTCTGAATCATTCACGTCTTCTCCTGCCGGGTTCACGGACTCCGAAAGTACGGTAAAAAAATCAAAGAAGATTCGACTGTTCCTAAATCCTGACCAGAGATCTCTTATTCGCCAATGGTTCGGAGTGTCCCGTTATGTGTTCAACAAAACCGTCAAAATCCTCCATCCAACCAAAATGGCGAAGTAAAAGCCAATTGGAAAGCAATCAAAACAGGGATATTAAACGACCTTCCTGAGTGGTGCAAGGAAGTACCTTATCAAATAAAATCGATAGCGATTAAGGATGCTTGCACCGCCGTCAGGGAGGCCAATAAAAAGTACAAAAAGACGTCACAAATTAATCGGGTAAGATTCAGGTCAAGGAAAAACCCCATTCAGTCTTGCTATATTCCTAAGTCAGCAGTTTCTGAAACAGGAATATATCACACAAAGCTGGGTAAATTGACTTACGCTGAAGACTTGCCCGTAGATATTTGTGACTGCCGACTAACTAGTAACAATGGCGATTACTATCTAGTAGTCCCTCACAAGGTAGCTGTATCATATACCGAAAACCAAGGTAGAGTAGTTGCTTTAGACCCTGGAGTCAGAACTTTCATCACTTTTTTCAGTGAGACATCTGTAGGAAAGATTGGGCACGGAGATTTTTCTCGCATCCAACGTCTGTGTCAGCATTTAGATAATTTACTGTCTAAAATCAGTAAAGCCAAACGCGGACAAAAGCGTCGGATGAGAAAAGCCGCTAGGCGAATGGTTATCAAAATCCAGAACCTAATCAATGAGCTTCATCATAAGACAGCTAGGTTTTTGGTTGATAACTTTGATGTGATTCTACTTCCCACCTTTGAAACATCTAAAATGTCTAAAAAAGGAAATAGAAAAATCCGATCTAAAACCGTTCGGAACATGCTCACCTTTGCTCATTATCGCTTCAAGGAATTTTTGAAGCATAAAACTCAGGAAACTGGAAAAACAGTGGTAGATGTCTGCGAGGCTTACACCAGTAAGACTGTTAGCTGGACAGGTGAACTGGTCAATATAGGCGGGAGTAAGACTATCAAGTCAAAAGTTGATGGTAAAGTCATGGACAGAGACATCAACGGTGCTCGTGGTATATTTCTGCGTTCGCGCAGCGTGGCCTACGGCCATGCTTTGGGAGATACCCCCTGGTTGCGAAAGCAGCTTGCATTAGTGAGCCAGAATCCGCCCTTGGTAGATTTTGGTAGCTAAAAAGTATCGGAAAACTTCGACTTTGTTAATGCTTACCTCAAGGGTGTTAGTCCCGAGATTCGCAATCAAAACGGCTTTATCGTCAAGTTTATCGGAGATGGTATAATTGCTGTTTTACCTGATGGCACCGATGAGGCAGTAGCAGCGGGAATTGCCAAGCAAATCAGAGTGGAAGAATACAATCGCGAGGCTTTGTTGCATGAATGATGAAGGGGTCAAAATGCTCCCCCTCTCAGGAGCAGTTTTAAGCATTATGGGCATAGCTATCAGGCATACCCAAATGGGTCATAGGATTGAGGGCAGCACAAGCAAGTA
>NZ_JAAHHX010000508.1:0-1753 GCF_010672065.1 Moorena sp. SIO4A1
TTTAGACGATCCATACCGTTGGCTGATTATTGGCTACGGAGAAACTCGTCCTCTGGTAGCTAATGATACTGAGGTTAATCAGCAACGCAATCGTAGGGTGGAAATATGACCCTGTGGCAGACTTTTGTGGAAACACTGAATGGTCCTGTCCAAGCCGTGACCCAGGCCAAGGCAATGTTGGCTAAAATTAATTTCCCCCGTGAAGCGATTATTCTTAGCAAACTCGGTCAAGTATTTTTTAACTTTGGTATCAAGCTGATTCTGATTGTGGGCTTGTTTATCTGGTTCAAGATGCCAGTAAGTTGGAGCGTGATTATAGCACCAGTTGCTTTGATTAATCTTGTATTTTTTGGAACATTTATTGGCTTGTTATTAGCCCCGATGGGAGCCTTGTATAAAGATTTTTATATGGGTCTTACTTTGGCAACTGGATTTTGGTTATTTCTGACTCCAGTTGTCTATCCAGTTCCTAGTGAGGGGGTATTTGGCGCTATTGTGAAATTCAATCCAGTCACTCCTTTGCTGGTGACAACACGAGAGTTGGCAACCACAGGTGTGATCTCCGATCCCCTGGGATTTTGGGTGGCGAGTGGAATTGCTGTGGTGGGATTGCTACTAGCTTGGATTTTCTATCGTCTCTCCATGCCTTTTGTAGTTGAGAGGATCAGTTCTTAATTATGATTAGTAGCACTGAGCGAGACGTTGGGGACAAATCCCAGGATAGTGAAGTCATTCTCTCGGTTAATGGGGTTTCTAAAAAGTTTTGTCGGGACTTGAAGCGGTCTTTATTATATGGGGTTCATGATATTGCCACTGAGTTAGTAGGATTGAGGCAGAAGGATGAGAAGCTGCGGAAAAAGGAGTTTTGGGCACTGAATGATGTCAGTATTCAATTGCGACGAGGAGAAGCTATTGGCTTAGTGGGGACAAATGGTAGTGGTAAATCGACATTGTTGCGGATTATTAGTGGTTTGATTAAGCCGGATGTTGGCTCTGTGGAAGTTAAAGGTCGGTTGGCACCATTGATTGCTTTGGGAGCAGGGTTTAATCCGATTTTGACAGGGCGGGAAAATATTTATGCCAATATGTCGATTTTGGGGTTGTCGAAGGAAGAAATTGATCAGCGGTTTGATCAAGTTATAGAGTTTGCGCAAATTGGGGATGCGATTGATTCGCCGGTACAAACCTATAGTTCTGGAATGGCAGCAAGGTTAGGCTTCGCTAGTGCAATTCATACAGAACCAGATATTCTTCTGATTGATGAGGTGCTAGCAGTCGGCGATCTTCTGTTTAGGATGAAATGCTATAGAAAGCTGTCTGAATTACGGGATAAAGGTACAACGTTTGTTCTAGTAGCTCACAATCCTAATTCTATTCTATCTATTTGTGATTCAGCCATTTATCTTGAACGAGGAAAATTACTAGCAGTTGGTAAGGCGGCTGTGGTAATGCAACAATATGATCAAGATTTGTTTCTAGATAATAAACAGGAATCCAAAGGAGCTGTTTTCTTTAAAGAGAAACCAGCAGAACAAAGCACTGGTTTAGATATTATTGGCGTTTACTTTAGAGATGGACAAGGAAATAGGATTGAATATCCTCTGAGTGGTCAACCTTTATACTTGTGTGTTAAGTGCAAAGCTCACACAGAAATTTATAATGGAAGCTTTTGTATTATTTTTAGACAAAATTGTGGGGAAGGAGAACCATTATTAAATTTAGATAGTTATCTAGATAACACAATATTTAAAAT
>NZ_JAAHHX010000509.1:0-1751 GCF_010672065.1 Moorena sp. SIO4A1
TAGTATAGTTCAAGGGTTTGTAGTTCAAGTGTTCTTACAAAATTGACCTGCTCCCATTCTGCTACAAGTGTTGATGGTGTGTTTACAAAAATTCATACAGAGCCTAAAACTTTGCTCCGACTACTTATCCCTCTTCCATCAGACTGGGTTTAAAGCTTGAGTTTTCGTCGGCTGAAACAGCGTAATTTCGTCGAATTTTCCAAGAGTGATAAGAGCGTTATGGGTAAATTGGCAAGATTGTGATATCCTTTGTCGAGAGGATAGATGACAATCTATAAGGAGCAAGCAGCTAAAATGTATTTATTGTGCGTTCCAAAATCAAATGTTGAACACAATATACTTGAAGCTTATAGCATAAAAGACTTAAACGCATCTACCGTCAAAAAAATGTTCAAACTTATTAAGCAGTTTGGATATGTTATTATTCAGCTAAGGTCGTCACAGCACAAGGAAAATTTATTAGAATTATCGCAATATTTTGGCTCGATAGTCAAGCATGAACACTCAGATAAACATGGAATTGTACCCGTAACCCCTCTGGAAAATAGTCCTGGATATGTCAATACAACGACAACAGAACTACCGTTACATACAGATGGTTCTTTTGCTGTGGATCCACCAAAAATAGTAGCCCTCCAGTGCGAAGTTGCTGTAGCAAGTGGTGGTTTAACGACTATTGGAGATGGGAGATTACTGTATGATTATCTAACTGGTACAAATCCCTGTGGATTACTGAATTTATTTCAACCCGATGCCATAACAGTCCAGAGAGAAAATAGACAATCTACTAAACCTATTTTTGAAGAGCATGAGAGTAGAACACGCATCAGATTTAGATGGGATGATGCTGTTAAAATTTCAGTAAAACCAGAAGATTTCCCAATAATTAAGACAATAAAATATTTTTTTAATCGACCAGAAAATATGTTACAGTTTAAATTGCAGCCTCAGCAAATTATTATCATGGATAATTCCAGAATATTGCATGGTCGTACTGCTTTTATTCAGGGCTCAAAAAGGTGGCTTAATCGCGTTTGGTTTGATGGTAAATCAGCTTATAGTGAAGAGTTTTGCTTTGGTTTTTCTCCGAGGGAAACCTTAGAAGAATTGAAACAAAAATGTTGTCTATAACTAAAAGGAGGAAAAAACAATGCGAATTATGTTAAAGTCAAAAATTCACAGGGCTCAAGTAACAGAGGCTAACGTCAACTATGTCGGGAGCATTACGGTGGATCGAACCCTGATGGAAAAGGCAGATTTGCTACCTGGAGAAAAAGTACTAGTAGTGGACAATACTAATGGCAACCGTCTAGAAACTTATGTCCTAGAAGGAGAAGCTGATTCAGGAGTAATTTGCATGAATGGCGGCTCCGCCCGTTTAGTTAGTCCAGGGGACCTTATTACTTTGTTAGCCTTTGACGTAACAGACGAAATCAATCCACCGAAAAAAATTCTAGTTGATGAGAATAACAAGTTTCTTCAGTATGTATAAGTAATGAAACTAGCAGCACGAGTTAATCAAGTCAGTCCTTCGCTAACATTGGCAATTACAACTAAAGCTAAGGCAATGAAAGCAGAGGGGCTTGATGTCTGCATTTTCGGTGTAGGTGAGCCGGATTTTCCTACCCCAGCTCATATTACCGCTGCTGCTAAGAAAGCTTTGGATGAAGGCAAAACTCGTTATAGTACAGTAGCTGGAGAATGGGCGTTGCGAGAAGCCATCGCCCAAAAGTTACAAACTGATAACAATC
>NZ_JAAHHX010000051.1:0-47708 GCF_010672065.1 Moorena sp. SIO4A1
GTAGTCGAAACCGCCATATCCATCTCGAAGTGCTCCTTCGGGTGGGGACGTAGCTTGAACCCTAGCTACATTGGGAGATTTCGGAATCTCCACTTCCTTGAGCGTCTTTCATCGGTCGCCCTTATCCTGACATGATATAAAAGGGCGTGGCTCAATTGTGGCATTATTGAGAATAATGGGTAATCGGTAATGGGTAATGACCTTCGGTCAGGCTCATTGACCAAAACCCTCCGTTGGTGATCGAGAAAAATTTGGTTAAGATCCTCTCAGCAACGGTTTAGCAAAGGGATAAGGATGGCAACTGCGGTTAAATTAATAGCTCCAGGTTTTTGTGTAAAGTACCCGAAAACCCCTTGGAGTGTGATATATGTCGAGGATGCTTCAGGCAAGTTTCATTTCCGCCTTAGTAGTCGAGACTTCAAATTTGAACCCCGCGATCGCTACCGTTACCCCACTCATGAGGCGGCTAAACGGGCAGCATTGTGTTTTCTGGAATTACTCAAACGTATAGAGCGATCGCGGATGCGCATGAGCATTCTGCTAGAAATTGGTATTCTTAAATTTCCCCAACAGACCTATCACTCTTATGAAATTTGGTTATTGATTGATCGCACTCGCTATAGTTGGGAGGCAATAACGCCCAATGGTTTTTGTTTCCGCTCCCAGCGCTGGTACAAAAGTCCTAACAGTCCGATTCTTAAAGCCAAGAAACATATAGACCGGGAGTTGGCGGTATATCAAATCAAAAATGCGGTTGGCTGGGTGTAGTGACTATAGCAAAAATCAAATAGGTGAGATACACAAGTTGTAGATTTTAGGGAACAGGGAATAGGGAACAGGGAATAAATCCTGTGTACCTTATGAATAAGATAAATGAATATTATTACCGCTATCCTTAAAAAGGACGAGTATCAAAAAATTTATGCCCGATAGTGCCATCAGGAAAAAGGTAAAGAGGACAATACGGTAATTCTATGGGTATGCTCACAATTGTGATAGGCTCCTGCTGCGGTTCGTGATTATGAGGCCAACGAATCGTGCGACTTTTACCACCGACAACATCAGGCATTTTCTGATCACTAATGTCAGAGACAAAGCTGTCACTTTCTAACCTCTCGACGAAACCTAGATCAAAGATTTCCATGATAACTATATATCCAATTAATTTATATTAAGTCTTAATATAAACTTCCAGCATGACTAATATAAAAGTCTGGCCATATTGGCTATAAGTTATAAAACTTTATAATCCTAAACTACCAATTAATTAAGGGAATCGGGAATCGGGAATCGGGAATCGGAATCCCCCCTAACCCCCCTTAATAAGGGGGGAAGGGAATCGGGAATCGGGAATCGGGAATCGGGAATCGGGACTAGAGAATAGTGATGCAGTAATATTAATCGTAGGGTGGGCAGTGCTTACCTTCCCGATGGCAAGCCAATTAATCACCAATCATGCACTGCCCACCCTACAGGAATTATTCTCCCCATCTCCCCATCTCCCCATCTCCCCATCTCCCCATCTCCCCACACTCCCTATTCCCTATTCCCTATTCCCTACTCCCTACTCCCTACTCCCTACTCCCTAAAACTATTAAACTTAACTGATACGACTTGCTTTTTCGCGGTACTTGTTAACAAGTTTATTGAACAATTGATTCAGCTGTCCAATGCAAAAAGTATTCGGTGTCATGAATTTAGTGTTAGGATAAAAATAGAATTTGTTTGAGCTAATAGACCCAGAATTAACTTCATTAAAGTTGATAGCAACCTGCTGATTTCCCACGGATATAACTTGAAACCAAGTTGCCATGGTAGCAGGTAATTTTGTACTCAGACGCAAGGAAATTTTGGGACTCGAAAGAGATTGAGCGTAGGCTGGGGTTAAAAATGGTTCATAGCGTTGAGCTTCTGGAGTTAGCTGCTTAATAAACGCTAAACTTACACCTTTGACCAGTTGCCGCAGGCTATGGGCATCGTCCCCAACCACCTCTTTGACTAAAGTACTTCTAGCGATCGCATCGTTAAGATTTTTCGGGTCAGTCACACTGAGGTGAGTGCCACCAATGGCGCTAATCAAATACTTAGAACCCCCCAACTGATTAAAAGACCGTAACTGATGGTCTAGAGCTGGTGTAATGGCATCCTCGGTACCCGTTAACATTAAGGTTGGTACAGTAACATGACGCAAACCCTTAGTACCAAACAAACGCCCCGTTACGCTATTTAATGCGATCGCTTGCACCACTCGCTGATCAGTAAGATTAACCTCGTCTTCTGGTAAATCAGCCGCTGCACATTGGAACCAATCTGCTGGGGATCTGCCCACAGGAGAGCGATTTTTACAAAACTGTCGCAGTTCCTCTAAATTTAGTTTTCCCCCAGCCAACGCTAAAGCCGTGTAGCCCCCCAATGAATGACCAATAATTGTAACTTGTTGAGTATTCAGTTTCCCAAGCATGGTAGAATATCTCTGATTGATGTCAGCCAACTCATCCAGGAGAAAGCTGACATCTTTGGGGCGGTCAATAAACTCCCCCGGAGGTAACAAATCCCCAAGTTTACCTGGTGCTGACAAGTTGTTAATCCTGGTAAAGTTGCTGCCAGGATGCTCTAGGGAAGCAACAGTAAGACCATGAGACGCTAGATGGCGTGCTAAATATCTCAGAAATTTGCGGTCTGCAGCAAATCCGTGGGAGAGAACTACCAAAGGTCCAGTAGTATCATCAGCCCAGTATAGATCTACAATAATAGTACGTTGCCGTTGTTGGTCTCTTAGTCTTAGTTTACGCTGTTTAACCAATTGAGGACCAATACTAGCAGGGTCAAATTTAGGGCGAAAGGTGGCAGCGTCCGCAACAGCCAAATCTTGCTCTAAAATTGGACCAACTGCTAAACTCTTCCAGTAGGAAGCATTGAGCTGTAGGGCAATGCCAACAGCAGACGAAGCATCCAAAGTGATATTTTCTCCTGGATAAGCCCGTAAAAAACTCAGCACACTTAAACCATTGACTTGCCTTGCTCCTAACAACAGCGCAGCTTTTAATTGCTCTAAACTACTATCAGGGAGTGCTAACCCTAGTCTTTCCAACAACCGTGCGCCATCGCTGGAGAGGAGAAGGTCATTAATAAAGGTTTCTGTGGTCTTAGGGTTGAGTTTGAGGCTATTGGTCAAAATCTTCCGGATCTGTGGCGTGAGGATATCTCCATAGGGTTGCAGTGCTGGTGATAACTCCCCTGTCTCAGCAAACTTTTCTAATTCCGTGATAGCGACCGATTGCTCAAATGGCCCTAAACGTAGAGTGAGATACTCAGCGGCAAAAACTGGTGGGGTAATTGCCCAAAACAGAGTCACAAAGAGACTACCTAGAGCACCCTGTCTGATTTTTTTAATTTGACCTATTGAACCATTACAGTGTTTTTTCTTCACAGAAGATTCAGAGGTATGGCGGCGATCAGACCATGGCAGCTGAAAATTCATCATTAGCGATTTATGCAGAATGTGAGTGCGGATATTTCGATCAAAGCCGACTTAATCAAGACTCGACAAGCCTATCGAAATATTTTTTCTGCACCACTTATGCACTAAAGGGTAAGCTATCAGCTATCAGCTATCAGTTATCAGCTATCAGTTATCAGCTATCAGTTAGCAGTTATCAGTTATCAGCTATCAGCTATCAGTTAGCAGTTATCAGTTATCAGCTATCAGCTATCAGCTATCAGCTATCAGTTATCAGCCATCAGCCATCAGCCTATGGGCTACTTGAGGTGCTACTTAAGGTGCTATCAGCGCTCAGGCAAAGGCTGACCGCTGACCGCTGACTGCTGACCGCTGACTGCTGACTACTGAATGCTGACTACTGAATGCTTACTATTAATGAAGTAGACACACCTATTTCTTCCCTACTCCCTGTTCCCTACTCCCTACTCCCTACTCCCTACTCCCTACTCCCTACTCCCTACTCCCTACTCCCTACTCCCTTTCCTATATAACTAAATACTCGTATTCAATATCACCCCATCAAGTTCCGCTTCAATCAGATTAGCCCCCCGAAGGTTGGCATGAGTTAAATCAGCTCCGGTAAGATTCGCTTTTCTGAGGTTGGTTTCACTAAGGTTAGCTTCTCTGAGGTTGGTATAACTAAGATTAGCTTGACTAAGGTTAGCCCCTTTCAGATTAGCCTTAACCAGATCTGCTCCTGTTAAATTAGCTTTATCAAAATTACTACCAATCAGTTGAGCTTCATTAAGATTAGCCCCAGTCATCACCGCCTCAGTGAAGTTGACCCTACTCAGATTGGCTTTGGTGAAATTCACAGCAATCAGGTTAGTTCTATACAAATTAGCTCCCTCAAGGTCTGCCAGAGAAAAGTTAACCCTAATTAGATTAGCCTCTTCCAAAGATGTCATAGTCAGGTCTGCTCTTTGAAAGGATGTACGGGTAAGCTTGGCTCTATTCAAGTAAGCGTGACGAAGAATAGCTTTATCAAAAATTGCCCCAACTACACAAGCCTCAGTCAGGTCAGTATAAATCAGCAATGACCCACTCAAGTTAGCTCCCATTAGCTCCGCTTGAAAGAGATTGAAACCATTGAGGTTTTTCCCACTCAGGTCTACCTCCATCAGGTCAGGGATCAGTTTGGGATGATTGTCTCTCCATTGATTCCAGAGTTTTATACCCTGCTCAAGCTCAGCCAGATGGGTTGGTTCCGCCATGTAGTTGATTAGTCCTCTAGGTACGAATGCTTAAGAAAGTCTTAAATTTAATGTAACATAACGAAAACAAAGTTTACATTTTTGTTAAGATTTTCCCTTATAGCCGCCGTTTTTGTATAAAATAGCCGCCTAAAAAGCCACACCCAAGCCGTTATAGCTTGGGTGTGGCTTTTGTTTCAAAACCAGACATTCTCCCCATCTCCCCATCTCCCCACCTCCCCATCTCCCTACTCCCTACTCCCTACTCCCGACTCCCGAAACCTCAAAGCCGTATTCTAGGACGCCCCAAAGTCGTAATATAAACAACCGCTTCATCAACAGGAATACCCAAAACCTCATTTACCTGGTCATCAAAGAAGCCACCAATACCACTTACTCCTAAACCCAAGTAAATCGCTGCTAGATTCAGCCGCTGTCCTAGATGACCAGCATCCATGTGCAAGTAACGGTAAGCGCGATCGCCTAATCGAGCCACTGCTTTTTGTAAGTCTGCCGTGTGGAACACCACTGCTCTGGCATCTCGACCCAAATCTTGCCCTAAACACAGAAAATGCAATTCCTGCCGGAAGTTTTTAAAGCGAATTTGCCGCAATTCTTGAGCCTTAGGGGCGTAATAATAGCAGCCTTCTTCTAGATCATTTACTCCAGATACTGCTATAAATGTTTCGATTAAACTTAAATCAAAATAATCCGGTGTTCCATCTAACCCTTTTTCAATGTAATGCTGAGGTTGGTATGTAAAATCCAGAAGCGCTTTTAGCTCATCCAAGGTCAGATTAGCTGCACTATAAGCTCGGGTAGAGCGTCGTTTTAGAATAGTATCTAAACATGCTTTCGGAGCATTACCTGACTTGGTCAACTCCCCCCAATCTATGGGTTTTGTAGCCGTCGAAACTTTATCACAAAACGGAAAATTGTACTTGTCTTCTAACTGCTGGTCAATTTCTGTACTCTTTGAATTATTACCTTTAGCCTTCCAATCACCACCCTGCTTAATTTCCGTAGCGCGGTGCAAATACCCCAATAATTCTCCATCTGGAATGTCTGGGTAATTAACCTCAGTAGGAGATGCTAACACAGTTGGGGCGATGGGCAAGTTTTGTTCAACTTTGAGCTGATCGGCCAGGGGAATTACTGCGATCGCTCCTTCTTGTTCCAGGTCTAGATAAAGCAGTTCATTAACTTTTTCATCAGCAAACCCACCAATTAGGTGAGGTCGGTAATCACTCAAAGCCCCAGCTAACTCAATATTACCTAGCAGATGACCAGTGTCTAGAAAAATTCTGCGGTATGCCCGGTCTTCATAGCGCCAGGCGGAGCGATAAAATACCGCTGTAGTTACAATAGCGAGTTCCGTACTCTCCAAAACTGGGTGCCAGAAGCAAGCCTCTTGCAGTGTACTCCAAACGTCACTCTGCCAAAAATGAACTAGAGAATGGGTAAGACACTGATAGTTGTACAGTCCTGATGGTAATACGGGAGTACCACGGGAAATCAAATAAACTTCAGCTGGGTATAAGCCACCAGCAGAGGGAGCTGCCCTCAGATAAAGTGGTGGTCCCATTGTCTCCAGCCTAGCCGTCAAACCATAACTACACAGTAGTAACTGGGACAGCCGCCACCAAGTCTTACTCGGTTCAGAGGTAAACTGCTCCCGGTCTTGTGAGAAGTATGGTTTTAGGTCAAAGTTAGTCCCAACTTTGTAGTCTTTAAAAGGTATCGGCTGCTTCTCCCAGTCTAAGCCCTTATTTTTGGCTGATATGGTTTCTGGAGCATATTTGGTGCGCTCGTGGTAGTGCTGAGCGATTGATACTGGCAGTTGTGACATCTTAGTTGCAACAGAACAGGAAGCTTTGCTTAATATCTTTACACCAATAGACTTCTTGCAGTTGTCGGGAACAGGGAATAGGGAACAGGGAATAGGGAACAGGGAACAGTGGACAAGAATTTACGTAAACACTATCAGAAAAATACTTTTGCAAGAGGTCTAATCTAGACTTATACTTCCTGGATAGCTCCCGACCTTGACCACTAGGCAGTTTCCCCAGTGGCTCTCCCTGCTGATAACATCACTTTTTTCTGTTTGATACCTTGAGCGGTCAGCTATCACCACTCAGCAGCTACTCCCTGCAAAATCTTATCACTGTTCCCTGTTCCCTGTTCCCTGTTCCCTACCTTTACCGATAAAATAAAAACTTCATAACAAAAAAAACTTAGATTGTCAAGTATTTTTATTTTTACGTAGCAAATGTTCACAAATATTAAAAAAAAATTAGAATAAGTGTGTAACGCGCTACAAAGCTATACATTTATAAAAGAATTAAGCATAAATACGCATTGACATGATTTTAGAAATTGGTACGAGGCGGCAAAAGCTGACCTATCTATAGCGCAGTCACGAACCCACCGTTAAACCTAACGGCTATAACGGGGGCTTGAGAAAGTCCACAACGTGACCAGCTTAAGACTTTTGAGTCTACGTTTTTTGAGCCATCACACCTTTGGATGCGTCGCTAGTCCTCTGCTCTGTGGTTAATAGTTAAACAGTTGTAAGTGGGTTAAGACAGTGCTATTAGCTTGACAAACTCAAAAAACATTGGCGAAGCGAACTTTACCCTAGTAATAGGAGAATGCTCACATTATGCGAGTTTTTGTACTTGATCAAAACAGGACTCCTTTAGACCCTTGTAAACCTGCTAGAGCCAGAATCCTACTCAAACAAGGTAGGGCTAAAGTTTTTAGAACATATCCATTTACAATCATTTTGACGGAGGTAGTTGAAGGTGCTGTAACTCACGAGCATCAGTTAAAAATTGACCCTGGTGCCAAAACTACGGGTTTGGCAATTCTCAGCAATAATGTTTTGATTTGGGGTGCTGAACTAACTCACCGTGGTTTTCAAATCCGAGACGCTTTAACCTCAAGACGGCAATTACGACGTTCTCGACGGAACCGTAAGACTCGTTATAGAAAGCCTCGTTTTCTGAACCGGAAAAGACCTGATGGATGGTTACCCCCCAGTCTGACTTCGAGAGTTCATAACATCTTGACTTGGGTAAAAAAGCTAATCCGACTCTGTCCCATTGCAGGTATATCTCAGGAATTAGTGCGTTTCGATCCTCAAAAGATGGAGAACCCAGAAATCTCCGGTACTGACTATCAACAGGGCACACTTTACGGTTATGAAATCCGAGAATATTTGCTTGAGAAATGGAATCGTAAATGTGCTTATTGTGGAGCAACTGATACGCAACTTGAAATCGAACATATTAAGTCCAAATCAAAGGGAGGTTCCGATAGAGTATCTAACCTAGCCATTGCTTGTCGTGACTGCAATCAAGCTAAAGGTAATCAAGATATTGAACAGTTTATATCGTGCAAACCTGATGTTTTGAAATGGGTAAGAAGTCAAGCTAAACGTCCCTTAGCTGATGCCACTGCCGTTAATGCTACTCGCTGGAAACTTTACAACGAATTGAAGCTAACCGGACTGTCAGTAGAAACGGGTTCGGGAGGTCAAACTAAATACAATCGGTATCGGTTCAACCTACCTAAAACTCATTGGTTAGATGCTGCCTGTGTGGGTGAAGTTCCAAGCATTTATGTGGAAAATGATCAAACTCTATTGATTGCAGCTAAGGGGCATGGAACTCGTCAAATCTGTCGAACAGATAAATATGGATTCCCTAAACGGCACTGTTCAAGAACTAAGATTCACAAAGGTTTTCAGACCGGAGACATTGTCAAAGCAGTGGTCACTAAGGGTAAGAAAATCGGAACTTACGTTGGACGGGTTGCCACTCGTCAAACTGGGTCATTCAATATTTCAACCTCTCACGGACTGATTCAAGGAATTAGCCACAAGTACTGTACACCAATTCACAAAAAGGACGGATATGCGTATCAAATTAACGCCCTGTCCTCCCTTTCCTTCCCCCGCTAACCTTTCAGGTATAGCGGGGGTCTCCAGGGAGGCGGAAAGATGAAAAAGATTGGTGGAGCCGAGTTACTTGAACAATACGCTAGGGGTAGACGAGACTTTAGTGGAGTAGATATCAGTGAAGCTGACCTGTTTGAAGCAGATATACAAGCAATTGACCTGACTAGCAGCAATCTTAACAAGACTTACCTGCCTTACTCTAATCTAAGTCAAGCCAAGTTGCAGCAAGCTCAACTTCAAGCAGTTCAGTTAAGTGATGCCCAACTCTACCAGACCAATCTCTCTGGGGCGGATCTTCAGAATGCCAATCTGTTCAGAGCAAATCTACGTCGTGCCAATTTACAGGGCGCAAATCTCGCTGGTGCCAATCTCCAAGCAGCGGACTTGAGGGACACTGACCTTAGCCATGCCAATCTCAGCCATGCCAATTTGAGTAATGCTAACCTGAAAAGAGCTATCCTTACTAAGGCTCAGTTGAGGGGTTGCAACTTATTTCGAGCCGAGAACGTCGATATTTGTGATGCCTACTTGGATAGTTCGACGATTTATCCTGATGGGCATAGAGCTGATGGCTCTGAGTGATCAAACACCTATCCGTTATCCACCAATGACTTTATCAAGACGTCACTTCTTTGCCTTAGCCAGTGCTAGCACCGCCAGTGTAATTCTGGCATCCCCGTTGAAAGAGGTTTTTGCCAAGAAGGCTCTTGGTAAAGCATTTCGAGGTAAAGGCTTCGGTTCACTTCAGCCAGACCCTAATCAATTATTAGACCTGCCAGCCGGATTTAGCTATAAAATTTTATCCCGCACAGGTGACACCATGAGTGATAGCAATTTGGTGCCTGGTAGACCCGATGGCATGGGTGCTTTTCCTGCACCGGGAGGCAATACTGTCCTGGTGCGCAATCATGAACTTAGCCCCCATCAACTGGATAAACATGGATTGGTAGCAGTAGAGTATATCAAGTATGACCCCATGTGTCTGGGTGGGACGACAACACTAGTAGTGGGAGCCAATGGTCAACTGGTCAAACAGTACACTTCCCTTGCTGGTACTGAGCGAAACTGTAGTGGTGGACCAACCCCTTGGGGTTCATGGATTAGTTGTGAAGAAAGCACCGTTACTCCCACCACTTATCCGGTAGATGACCCCAGAAGTGTTTCGATGAAGCACGGCTATAACTTTGAAGTGCCCATTACCGGTGAAGTAGTGCAAGCTGAGCCTCTAGTGGCAATGGGTCGTTTTAACCATGAAGCGGTTGCAGTAGATCCCAAGACTGGGATTGTTTATCAGACTGAAGACAGGATGGATGGTCTGTTCTATCGCTTTATTCCCAAGCAACCAAGCAACTTAAAAGCAGGGGGTGTACTGGAGGCATTAAAGATCCAGGGAACATTTCAGAAAATCACTGTTAAAAACTTCCCTGTCGGTAAACCCATGGCAGTAGAATGGGTTCGGATTGAGGATGTAGACCCGGAAGAAGATACTGTGCGGGTGGAAGGTTTTGCTAAGGGAGCAACCCAATTTACCAGGGGAGAAGGGGCATGGTACGGTAATAATGAGGTTTACTTTACCTGTACTAGTGGTGGTTCTTTAAATCCAAAGACTGGATGGGCCAATGGAGCTGGTCAAGTCTGGCGCTATGTTCCTGGTAGCAATCCCCAAGAGGGTGGCACCATTGAACTGTTTATTGAGTCCCATGACCGCAGCTTACTAGAACACCCAGATAATGTGACCATTAGTCCTTCTGGAGATCTCATCCTCTGTGAAGATGGTGGTGGTGACCAATTCCTGGTTGGGGTCAATCCTAAAGGTGAGCTTTACCAGTTGGCACGGAATGCCCTCAACAGCAGTGAGTTTGCTGGTGCTTGCTTCTCACCAAATGGTCGGCTCATGTTCGTGAACATTCAAGAGCCTGGTATCACATTTGCAATTCAAGGTCCTTGGGTTTAGAGTCTACAGGGGTGGTCAACTCATAGAAGTTGACACAATAAACAATACAAAATAAACAATCAGTCAATCAAGCACTTGACCGATGATAGTTCTATCCCCTCATTATCTCATCACTGCATCACTCGATGATCAATTTACTTTTATGAGCACTTGAGTTAACTGTCTGGCTGGTCTCAAGTGCTCTGGTCTTGGGGAGCAGGTCAAATTCTTAGAACAAATGTACTAAAAACTCCTGACTGGTACTGAAGCCCCGAAAACACTGTAGTTCAAGGGTTTGTAGTTCAAGTGTTCTTACAAAATTGACCTGCTCCCCAAATATTCGGCGCTTTGTGACATGCTCCCCCTATTCCCCATTCCCCATTCCCCATTCCCCATTCCCCAGATAATGTACTAATGTTGCTGCATAAGTGGCATGCTCCCTGAGAGGTGCGAGAGATATGAGTTTTTCTATGAGTTTTTCTATGAGTTTTTCTATGAGTTTTTCTATGAGTTTTATGAGGATCACAGATATATAACAGGGCTACTATTAAATTGTTCTGACAAATTGATGGGGAGCAAGTCTATGTTCCAGAACAAATGAACTATGTACCATATGAGCTTGGCTTTTACCCATGAGGGGGCTATAGCTAATGTACAAATGTTCTGCATAAGTGACATGCTCCCATCGCTTACGTCGCGCTCAGGTAATTCAAACATTGCGCAAACGCCAACCTATACTTGGGATTGCATCATCTATAAAGACGGTCTCAAGACAGGTAGCTTACGCTGTGGTACTGAAAAAACTTCCCAAAGCCTAATCTAGTCAGGTGTCTAGATTAACTTGGCTTTTGATCCTCAAGACTGTTAGATAGCCTGAAATTCTAGGGAACAAAAAAATAAGTTCTTTGAGATTTTTAAGTCAGTTATGTCCAAAATGAAATTTGATAAAAACTCTCATAACTTTCCCTGAATTTTTTGTCAGTAGCCGCGCTCTTGAACTAAAACTGAAGTTAGTAGAGCTTAATAAGGATAAATTACTTGATTACTATCCAAGGTCGTAACTATTATTTCCAAGACATTGAAAGGACAGTAGAAACTAGTCATCCTTCACTGCGACGAAATTTCGGTGCGGCCTTCACTATAGAGGTCAATGGTCACCAGCGGTTGGTGGTTGCTCAGGAGGTGAAGCAGAGTTATCAGCAAAACCTGGATATTAATGAGGTAATTGAGGCTATTGCTCAGGTGCTAGCTCAACACTATCACCTACAGGTCTATGGGGTGCTGCTGCTGGTTAGTGGCACTATTCCCAAAACTAAAAGAGGCACTATTCTACGCCATGCTTGTAAAGCCGCTTTTCTGACTGGAGGCTTGGATTTAGTAGGGGATTGGACTGAGAATCCTTGCAACAAAGCAGAGTTTCTACATCTACACGCGGAAGTAGAATCCCTAGCAGAGTGGTTGCAAATTCTGAAAAAACAGCACTTATTCTCGATTAAAAATAATCCTGAAGAGTACTGCCAACCAAAATATCATACCAAGTTACATTCATACCTAGCACTTTCTTGTCATCACCCTATCACTCCATCACCTTTTGATTAAGATACTATCTTGGAGCGCAACTTAGTGTATGACAGGACTTTTTAAAACTGGTATAATAAAAAATATTGTCGATTTATCATAACATCAAAAAATTTTTGCAGATCTTTAATACTGCTCCCTGCTCCTTTTTTTTATCAATCCTATGTTTACATCTCAACTAAAAATACTATATAATTTAATTTTTGTAAGTTATAGCGATCGCTTCAAATTTTAGGGTAAACACATCTTATTTTTAAACAAATAATGGATATAAAAAATATAGCCATTATTTATTTTTACCTATTTTATGAGTAAAAAATAAATAATTTAAATACTTTTTTAAAGCTTAATTAATTGTCAATAAAATGATAAGAATAAATTAATAAATTTTATAATATAAATCGGATTTTATTAGAAAATTTATTGTAAACTATTTATGGGCTTGGTGAAATAACAACTAAGCCTATTATCTTGTATTACAAAAGTGATCCATTTCCCAACTTCTACGGCGAAGTCTATTGATTACTTTCCAAAGATAGGGATCCGTGTCGGAATTGTGATAATTTCGTTCACTACTCCCTACTCCCTACTCCCTACTCCCTGTTCCCTTCAAAATAACCAATGACTACTACCAAATCTTGGATCACTCGCCCACAACCCAATCCTAAAGCCCGCCTGCGCCTATTTTGCTTTCCTTATGCGGGTGGTGCTGCTTCAAGCTTTCGCACTTGGCCAGACCCATTGGCACCCCATATCGAAGTCTGCCCAGTGGAACTGCCTGGACGGGGCAAGCGAATGCGGGAACCCCTGGTTACTAGCCTATTGCCTCTGATTGAAACCCTAACACCAGCTTTACTGCCCTATCTAGATATCCCCTTTGCCTTTTTTGGTCACAGTATGGGAGCACTCATCAGCTTTGAATTAGCCCGTCAACTCCGCCGCCAGGAAGCCCCGAGTCCTCGACACCTGTTCATTTCCGGTCGCCGCGCTCCTCAAGTACCTGCTCGAAAACCTCCCCTTCATAACTTGCCCAAGTCTGAGTTGATCGAAGCATTGCGTAAATATAATGGCACACCAGAGGCTGTGCTAGCAAACCAGGAGCTAATGGAGCTGTTTCTACCGATCCTGCGAGCGGATTTCGGGATTAACGAAACCTATACCTACACTAGCGAACCCCCACTTAATTGTCCGATATCTGCTTTCGGAGGTTTGGAGGATACCGACGCCAACAGTGATGAGCTTGCTGCCTGGCGTGACCAAACCAGTAGCACTTTCACGGTACACATGTTTCCTGGTGGCCACTTCTTTATTAATAATAATAAGGAGTGTAATCAGCTTTTGCAGCTGATCACAAAGTTTGCGATCGCGCCAGTGTGATTCCTTGGGTCTTTCCTTGAAACCCCGGTCTGGTGAGGGAGCGGGGAGCAAAAGGGTTTGACAAGCTTTTTTATTCCCTGTTCCCTTGTCTGAGTACTGAACAAAACCGATTGTAGATGCTATTCGTTGCCTTCTTGCTGGTCTTCCTTTGAAGAATCTGGTTAATTTTAAACAAAGTTACTAAAGTTTATATCATTCCGCCCCTGCTGGGTTTGTTAATTCCATCAATACCATATCGGCTAGGTCTCCGTTAGGCATAGACCATGAGTTATACATAATCTCTCTAACGACAAATCCTAGATTTTTGAACATATTAATTGACCTTTTGTTTGACAACAAAATTACTGCTCCAATTCTTTTAATTTGTAATTAAAAGAATGTATAAGTTATTAGTCTGTTTAAGGCTATTTTTCCATATCCTTTATTCCGATGTTTTTTATCTAGAATTGCCACGCCAATTTCAGTAGTAAACAAATCCATATTCAATCCTTTTAATACTACATATCCAATTGGCAATTCTTCTGGATCTAAGTAAACTCCAAATGCTAAGGGCTGACTTTTTCGAGAGTAAGGAAAAGCGTAAGATGAAATGGCTTCTATGAATTTCTCTGTCTCATCAAGTTCAAAGAATGTGTTCCAACCCAATAAGTCTGGTAAGCTTGGATCCTGAGCCAGCTTGATTAAATGCTGGATATGACTATCTTCCATAGAAGCCAAGAAAACCTTTAATTCTGTTGCTTTATGGGATTGCTCTAATAATATTCGGTTGTCCATAATGTTATTGATACTTTTTACTTAACGATTAAATGAAATCAAGCAGATATCCTCAGGAAAGTAATAGAAGGAGTTTCTGATCAATGAGTTTAGGGATCGTTGTTCTCTTGTCCAAAGTTGCGAGATCCGAAGTACCCAGCGGTATACCTTTGATCCGGTCCACACTCCTTATTCCGAATTCCGAATTAAGCCTCAGGGGCTGGTCACTGATTTAAAGCTTGATTTAAAGCTTCTCCATAGCCTTTTCTATCGCCTTTTCTATATTTTCTCGGCTACATAAAGTACTTAGACGTAAGAAACCTTCACCACTCGGACCAAATAAGCTACCAGGTACCCCAACAATCCCTGCTTTAAACAACAGTTGGTTAAAGACGTCCCAAGACGTCATTCCCTCCGCTCCTTTGACCCATATATAGGGATTATTAGTGCCACCAAAACAAGTCAGTCCAAAAGCTTCTAAACCTTCCTTGAGGATTCTGGCATTTTCCAGGTAATAGTTAACAATTTCTTGGCATTCTTGTTGGCACTGCTCGGACAAAGCCGCAATGCCCCCTTGTTGTGCTATATTAGAAGCACCCCAAAACCGGATAGATTGACCAATTCTAAACATTTCATTCAACTCTCCTGGCACAGTGCTTTCAAGGGTTAGGGCAACCGGAAGCACAGACCAACCTAATCTTAATCCAGAGAATCCAGCCGTTTTGGAAAAACTACCAACTTCGATGGCACATTCAGTTGCACCTTCTATTTCATAAATACTTTTAGGAATGTTAGGGTCGGTAATAAAAGCACTATAAACAGCATCAAAAATAATCACAGACTTGTGACTTCTGGCATAGTCAACAAAAGCTTTGAGTTGTTCTTTAGTGGCAACTCCTCCTGTAGGATTATTAGGAAAACATAGGTAAATTATATCCACCTTCGATGTAGGAATATCTGGAACAAAATTATTATGATCGTTGCACTCTAGGTAGATAATATTACTTCTACCTGCCAACAGATTTGCTTCTAAATATGGGGGATAAATCGGGTCTTGTAGGGCAATAACATTATCTAGACCAAAGAGATCCTGAAGACCAAAAGTACCTGACTGCGCCCCATCACTAACAAAAATCTCCTCTGGTTTTAGGTCAATTCCACGAGGCTTGTAGTAGTTGTTGCAGATCGCCTCTCTCAGCTTAATATTTCCGTCAAATTCCCCATATCCTGTATAGGTTGAGCGATCTCCTAGCTTAGTGGCAGCATCCACTAAAGCGTCAACCACTTTTGGTGCTAAAGGCTGAGTTGTGTCACCCCAGGCCATAATGTATAGTTCTTTTTGGGGATTGGATGCTTGATGAGCTTCCATCTTCTTCATTAGCTTGTTTTTGATCATATCGGCGAAGGTATCAGAAACAAACAATTTCTTCAGATTCTGATTTGTTGTAGTCATATTTAAGTTTTTAGTTATGTTTTCAATACTTATAATTTATGAAGCTGAAAATCTGGAACTATTGATTACAGAACTTAAGGCAAGCATACAAATTAATTGTGTCTAGGTGCTTATATAAGCAAAAAGCTTGTTATAAACATTTACTGCTTTTTCAACCATGTCTAAGTGTTCGGATCTAATCTGTAGATTAATTTCTTTTGGAGGATTGATTTGAGTGGTATTATTTAAAGTTTCGTGATAACAATCATGGATTTTGGCTTCATGAGGATTCCATTGTTTTAATCTGCCATTTTCCCAAGTTAGCATCTTAGGCGTGAAGGTGATTTCAATTTGTTGACAATAATTAATCAAAATCTTCTTTGGATTCTGGCGAAAGCGATTGGCTTCAACAACAATTGGTTGTTGTCTCAATTCTTTAGTTACTATCTGAAACATCTTATATAATGAATTGAAACCAAATTCTTCTTCCGTAAATTTTGGGTCAAACCCCTGTTCTATAAGTTTTTGCTTGGTTTTGTACAATGAAGCTAAGACTTCATGAGGATGGCGAATTATAAATGTGTTGATAACAGAGCCAAGAAATTCTTGAATATTCTCATCAAGATAGGGCAAAACTTGAAACGGAAAATCTTTAACGAAGACTATGGGCATTACCTGCGCTTTTAATTGTATTTCTTTAATTACTGTGGCACAGTCATGATTTAGCTTATCTCGATAATCACCAAATCGATTGGAACGTCGCCATTTACTAAAGTAATAAGTATCGCTAAAAGGCTCGTGAAAAATTTCTGTATCTGGACGTTGACTAAAAGTCTTCTCAAAAGCAGTGGTTACACATCTAGGTGCGCCCCATAACGCTATTATCTTAGATTGTTCTTTGAAATGATTTTTAGGTAAATTGATATTCATAATGAAACGCTAATACAGTAAGCTATTCGACATTTAAATTGTGAATCTTCTGTTTCCCATTTCCCTGTTTCCTTTCGAGAATTTGCGGATCCGAATCTAAATGCTGAACAGCTTATTTTCAAATAATTTGTGAACAGAGGAAAGACGACTACTCACGATCTGACGGATCGAGCCGATCAAGTAAACGGCGATTGGCTTTCCAGTTGCCTAAGATCTCATCGTAATAGCTGGGTTCTTCATACTGGCGTGCTGTATGTTCGCAAACTTCCGGTGGTGGAATGTTAGGCTTAGCACCAGAACGAAGCACATTGACTTGAACCTCGCAGGCTTTGTTGAGATAATACATATAGTAGAACGCTTCGGCAACGGTTCGACCCACAGTTAAAAGCCCGTGGTTTCTCATGATCAAGAATTTCTTTTGTCCGATCGATGCAAAGATGCGATCGCGTTCATCAAGGTCAAATGATATCCCCTCGTAGTCATGGTAGGCAATGCGATTGTAGAACGCCATCGATATCTGGTCAAGGGGTAACAGCCCCTCTTTCATAGCAGCAACTGACATCCCATTAACACTATGGGTGTGTAGGATTACATTGGCATCAGGACGTTCTAAATGAATGGCGCTGTGTATAGTGAATCCTGCTGGACTTATGTCCGCGTCTGTAGGGTTGATTTTATTACCATTGCCATCAACTGCGACCAAATTTGATGCACATACTTCATCGAAAAATAGATAATGCGGTTTTAGGAGAAATATTGGTGGTTCCTCATTAATGCGCAGGGAAATATGACCGTAGATCATGTCTGACATCCCGTAGTAGTCAATCAAGCGGTAAGCAGCAGCAAGGTCTTCGCGCAAGTTTTGTTCATCCTGACAGTAGGACTTAGTTAAAGTTTCCCTGGTTTTAAGGGTGCTCATTTTTGTATTCATAGTTCCACCTAAATTAATTAGCATTAAATGAAATCAGCAAAATCTCCTCAGGAAAGTAATAGACAGAGTTTCTGAGCAATGAGTTTAGGTATCGTTCCATCTCCGGATGAGAGAGCAAATCCTCCAAGGTAATATTTTTTGATTCAGATAACTGCTCTGCTTCCTTATCCTTGTTAAAGCAGTTAACTGTTGCCTCATTCTTGATGTAATGCTCTAAGGCTGCATAGTCATCAGCCTTGATGGGCTCTTCATAGAATATTCTATGGACTTGATGCTGAATCCCACATTCACCCAGACTCTCGATCACATCTTCCGCCGAGGTAAATCCTTCGCCCCAGGCCATAATGTATAGTTCTTTTTGGGGATTGGATGCTTGATGAGCTTCCATCTTCTTCATTAGCTTGTTTTTAATCATATCGGCGAAGGTATCAGAAACAAACAATTTACTCAGATTCGGATTTGTTGTAGTCATATTTAGGGTTTTAGTTATGTTTTCAATACTTATAATTTATGAAGCTGAAAATCTGGCACTATTGGTTACAGAACTCAAGGCAAGTATACCAGAGCTCGATGTCCAGATCTGGCCAGAAGTTGAGAACCCAGAGAAAATAGAAGCCATATTAACATGGAAGCCTCCTCTAGGAATAATGGAAAAATTTCCCAAGCTTAAGGGAATTATTTCCTTCGGGGCTGGAGTCGAAGAGATTTTACGAGACCCCCATCTTCCCCACAATGTGCCAATTGTTCGTATTGTTGAACCTTATGTGACATCAAGAATGAGTGAATACATCTTGTTAGCTGTTCTTCGTTTTCACAGACAAGCATTTACATATCAAACATTTCAAAAAGCGGGACATTGGGACCCTTTACCTCTACCAGAAACCAGCTCCTGTACTATAGGAATTTTAGGTCTTGGTGTGCTTGGAACAGATGCTGCTGGTAAACTCAAGACTCTTGGTTTCCCGATTCGGGGTTGGAGTCGGACACCAAAGAACATCGATGGTATAGAGTGTTTTCATGGACCAGACCAGTTAAAACTTTGCTTGAGTAAATGTCGAGTGCTGGTGTGTTTACTTCCCTTAACTCCAAAAACAGAAGGGATTCTTAATCGTGAAACATTTTCCGCCATGCCTAAAGGAAGTTATTTGATTAATGTTGCACGAGGGCAACATTTAGTAGAAAAAGATTTATTAGAAGCATTAGATTCAGGTCAACTTTCAGGTGCTTGTCTGGATGTTTTCTCTAGGGAACCTTTGCATGAAAATCATCCATTTTGGTCACACCCTCAAATTACAATAACACCCCATGTAGCAACTCAAACTGATTCTGAGTACTGGACAAAACCGATTGTAGAGGCTATTTGTTGCCTTCGTGATGGTCTTCCTTTGAAGAATGTGGTGAATTGTGAACAAGGTTACTAAGGTTCCCATTATTACTGACGATATGAGGGATCGAGCCGGTCAAGCAAACGGCGATTGGCTTCCCATATCCTGGCGACCTCCTGGTTGTAGAAGGTTGGCTCCTCAAACTGGCGGGCTGTATGTTCACAAATCTCAGGTGATGGCAGGATCGGCTTGGTGCTAGTACCTAGCACATTGACTTGGATCTCGCATGCCTTATTCAGGTTGTACATATAGTAAAGTGCTTCTGCAACGGTTCGACCCACAGTTAAAAGCCCGTGGTTCCGCAGGATTAAACAGTTCTTCTGTCCTAGGGATGCAACCAGGCGATCGCGCTCATCAAGGTCGAGTGAGATCCCCTCATAGTCATGGTAGGCAACACGATTATAGAACTCCATGGAAGCTTGGTTAAGTGGCAACAGACCCTCTTCCATCGCAGCAACCGCCATGCCACTTACAGTATGGGTGTGGGCGATCGCATGAGCATCAGGACAACCTAAATGAATGGCGCTATGGATGGTGAATCCTGCCTGATTTACTTCAGCGTCTGTAGCATCGATTTTGTTACCATTGACATCAACTCGCACTAGATCTGATGCACGGATTTCATCGAACAGCATACCATAGGGATTGATTAGGAATATAGCTGGTTCGGACTGAATGCGTACTGAAATATGGCTATGGATCGTCTCCGTCATCCCGTAGTAGTGAACCAAGCGGTAAGCAGCAGCAAGGTCTTCGCGCAAGTTTTGTTCATCCTGGGAGTAGGACTTGGCTATCGGATTCCTGATGTTAGAGCTTGTTATCTGTACACTCATACTTCCATGTCTTTTGCTTTGTGATCACATCGGTATTCAAAGGAAACAGGACTGCTGTACTACTGGGCTGGGTACAGCAGATGTTTGAAGGAATGAAAATTCAGGCATTCCTTACTTTGGTAAAAAATAGAAACCGATTAACACTGGCTACCATTAAACGAGATCAGCCAGATCTCCTCAGGAAAGTAATAGACGGAGTTTCTGAGCAATGAGTTTAGATATCGTTCCATCTCCGGATGAGAGAGCAAATCTTCCAAGGTAATATTTTTTGATTCAGATAACTGCTCTGCTTCCTTATCCTTGTTAAAGCAGTTAACTGTTGCCTCATTCTTGATGTAATGCTCTAAGGCTGCGTAGTCATCAGCTTTTATGGGCTCTTCATAGAATATCCTATGGACTTGATGCTGAATCCCACATTCACCCAAACTCTCGATCACATCTTCCGCAGAGGTAAATCCTTCGCCTTTTCCATCTTTAAAAATTTGCAGGTATTGCTCGTAGAAATCCACGTAGAAAGATTTACGAGTAGCCAAACCAATAAATCCAACTCCCGTATCATTCAGCAAACTAGCACACTTTTTCAACACAGGTTTCAAGTCTTGGCGTGGAATCATATAAAAGCCGTGCATCGACCACAACAGGTCGTAAGCATTACTTTCCAGCTTTGCTCCTTGAATTGTATTAACATATTGGTTACCTCGCTGGAAAAGAAGAGGAATTTTTTTACTCGCTTGAGACAGTGAACTCCCACAAGGGTCTAAGCAATCGTAGACAACATTATCAATTCCTTGATCAAGTTGGATATAGTGACTAAAAGCTTCCAACCAGCGCCCTGTGCCACAGGCAACATCCAGTAATCTGAGATCAGACGAAGATTTTCCTCGTTGATATTGTGATAAGAAAGTACCCGACCAGTCGAAACGCTGCGCCAACTGCCAATAATCAATTACTGGATCTTGGTCTTCTGGACTTCTTTGTTGAACAGTAACACTGGGAGCTGGCAATACAAAAACCCCAATCGGTTCATTTATAAATGCTTTTCCACTGTCCTCAATCTCAGCCAACCTCCAAAATCCCTGGAGAATCTTGAAAAATTTGGCTTCCTGAAGCTGGCGCAAATCGCATTCCATACAAAATGACATAATTTTGACGCCATTTTCCAAGCCTTGGAGGCATTCCGTCACATCCAGGCGAGCATGGACATGGTGATACTGATGCTGATGAGATTGAGTATCCAGTAAATTTCTAATGTCCTGTGCTGTGAACATCTCATTTTGGTTACCTTTTGCTTCCAGCATATGCTCGCGCTGGATTTGAGGGATACCTGTAGCTGTTTGGTGGACAATTACCACCTGTCCGCCTTCCTTGGTTTGAGTTAGGGCGCTCTGAATTGCTTGGTAAGGCTCGTCAAAGTAGTATAAAACGTGGGTCAACAGAACCAAATCGTACTTCTGTTGGCTTTCAAACTTACCGGGTTCAAAATAGTCATCACGCACCGACACCTCTACATTTTCGCCTAAAGATGCCTGGTCGAGCCGTTCTAGAAAGCGTCCGCGATGGATCGGATTCGGTTCAAGTGCTACATAGTTTAACTGCTTCCACCGTGGATTAAGCCTGGGAATCAGGCTCTGTATGATTTCAAGATCAATATCACCTTCGCCACTGCCAATACTGAGTACCGATAAGGTATCGTCTTGGTGTGAGGGTGAATAACTTCCCTCCAGTAATACTGTTACATTATTGCGGAACCACTCAATGGCAGCAACTGTCATCGTCGAAGCTGCCTTGCGTAACTCATAACTCTCGGCGTAAAACTTATCATCCAGTGGCGGAGCGACAAATTTTTGATGGTGTGGCGAGTGACGCTCACTTGCCGAGGATGTAGGGTTTTCGAGAGATTTATACTGGATTTTCATTGAAAAAAATTATGTGAGGATTAAGACCAAATCAGTCAAAATCACAGAACAACTCTAAGCTATTCTACAATCAGATTTTATTATTTCAAGATTTGGCAACAAAAGTCAAGGGTGTCTGAAATGACGTCAACTTTCAGCCGTCAGCTGTCAGTAAATCATTTATCAATGATTTACTTTATTACAAAAATTAACTGTATTTTATTGATATAATGCTTAATTTGATGGTAAATTTAAACTTTGTTAAATTTAGTTAAATTTTGCAACCAAGAAGGGAGTCAGCAGTGAGGGGAAGGGAAGCTGAGCGCTATTAATAGTTACGAGGCTCCTCCCGGAATGCAGTCAAAGCAGCTGCAGAGGCTTCACTCAGTGTCAGCATAAAGTGGATAATAAAGACAGTCCCCTAGTTGCCTACTAGGGGACATCAGCAAAATATATCTATAATAGAAATTTAACCCATGAGCGAGACACCCATAACAATTACTTACTCCTTAGAGGAAGTCTTAAAAGACATAAACGGGAAGCTAGACAGCCTTCAAAAAGATGTCAATAAGATAAACGAAAGACTAATAAAAGTAGAGACACAAGTAGACGCGACCGCAACGGATATCAAAGAATTAAAAGGTTCAACCAAGGCACAAATTTGGACATTGATCGGCATTTTGTTCACAGCAGTTGGCGCTTTTCTGGTAGCTGTTGGTCGTGTTGTTATTTCAGGTAAACCCTAATCTATTCTCAAAGGATAGATTGGAGCCAGCAGAGGTTACAGCGTTGCTTAATAATGGAATGATTTTAAGAGTGAGGTGGAATAGGCATCTTGCCTGTCCGGCGTACTTTTGGGGCGGGCAGGATGCCCACTCTACTCCTATTCATTCAAAGACTGACGCAACGCCGAGGTTACAGATTTAGATTACGCGATCGCATTTGCCAAAAAACCACTATGCTAGCAGCAGATTGATTACCCTTGCCTTGCCATGACGCCAGAATCTGACCCGTTCACTGAACCCCGTAAAGTCGTGGAAGATACCAATGGGATTGACCTTTGGTCACGCTTTCGGCAGAGCCGACGCTGCGCGAACGCGATCGCTAAATTCTTCCAATTTGATCAACACCAAGCCAAACTTAGTACCGAGATTCTGGCGGGAGTAACCACCTTTGTCACCATGGCATACATTCTGGTGGTCAATCCCGATATTTTGTCTAATGCCATTTTCCTCCAACAACCCAAGGATTTGTTTGGGGAACTAGTGATTGCCACGGGTATTTCAGCTGCTTTGGCAACCCTAGTGATGGGACTCTATGCCAAATATCCATTTGCCCTAGCACCAGGCATGGGTCTCAATGCCTACTTTACCTTTTCAGTAGTGTTGGGTTTAGGCATCGATTGGCGGGTTGCTCTGGCTGCTGTTTTGATTGAAGGACTAATTTTTATAGTGCTGACGGTGACTGGGGTTCGCCGTAAAATTGTGACTGGAATTCCCGAATGTATTAAACAAGCCACCACCACAGGCATTGGTTTATTTATTGCTTATATTGGTCTCAATAGTTCAGGTATCATTGCTCAGTCTCAGGCAACTACCACTACCTTGGGAGAGTTGACTCAGCCAGCCACATTAGTCACCATTGTCGGGATTCTAATTACCTCAGCCTTGATCGCTCGACGCATTACCGGAGCACTGCTGTGGGGTATTATTGCCACCGCATTACTGGCATGGATTTTGGGTATAGCCCCTTGGCCACAAGGAATTGTTGCCTTACCCCAGTGGCCAGGAGATTTACTGGGTCAGGCATTTGTAGGTCTGTCACAGGTAGTTCAGACCAATATCTGGGAACTACTGAGTATCCTATTTGTGCTACTGTTTGTGGATCTGTTTGATACCGTTGGTACCCTAACTGGACTGGGAGTCAAAGCCGGTTATCTCAATCAAAAGGGGCAATTTACCCATGGGTCCCGAGCCTTTATGGCAGATGCAATCGGTACTACTGCTGGGGCAATCTTCGGCACCTCTACCGTAACCACCTATATTGAGTCCGCATCAGGACTATTGGAAGGGGGACGCACTGGCTTGACTGCCGTTGTTACTGCCATTTTATTTGCCCTATCCATAGTTTTCATTCCCTTTCTATCTGCCATTCCCAGCTTTGCCACAGCACCAGCCTTAGTCATGGTTGGAGTGTTGATGATCCCAAGTGTTAGAAAAATCCATTGGGACGATCCAGCCGAGTCAATTCCCTCATTTCTCACCATCTTGATCATGCCTTTAAGTTATTCGATTGCTGATGGCTTAGCTGTCGGTTTAATTACCTTTCCTCTGTTGAAGGCTTTTCAGGGTAAAGTTCACGAAACGACTATTACCATGTGGATTTTAGCAACAGTATTTATCTTAAAGTTTGCCTTAGTAGGAGCTTGACAATCTCTTTTTATATACCATTTTCATTTGACAAGCCATGCCCGATTCCCGATTCCCGATTCCCGATTCCCTACTCCCGATTCCCGATTCCCTACTCCCGATTCCCGATTCCCTACTCCCTACTCCCTACTCCCTGTTCCCTTTGCTATTTAGAGAGTGTCAAACAAATCAGGACGGCGTTCTTTGGTTCTCTGAATTTGCTGCTCTTTACGCCAACGGTCAATTTCCCCATGATGTCCTGATAACAGAACCTCTGGAACCTTCCATCCCCGAAACTCAGCAGGTCTGGTGTACTGAGGATAGTCCAGTAACCCGGCTTCAAAGCTTTCTAATTTAAGGGATTCGGCTTTGCCTACTGTTCCTGGTAGCAACCGGGTGACACCGTTAATCATGGCTAGGGCAGGGATTTCTCCACAGGTTAAGACAAAATCCCCCAGTGATACCTCTCGGGTGACTAAGTGTAATACCCGCTCATCCACACCTTCGTAGTGTCCACAAATTATCACCAGCTGATCATAACCTGTGGCCAATTCTTTGAACAATTGCTGTTTCATGGGTTGCCCCTGGGGAGTCATTAAGATGACATCACGCTGTGGTAAAATGGGTAAAGACTCTACAGCCGCAAAAATCGGCTCTGGTTTCATCAACATTCCTACGCCACCACCGTAGGGTTCATCATCAACTCGTCGATGCTTGTCAGTAGCAAAGTCTCGGGGGTTGATCAGATGCACTTCGGCTATTTGTTTGAGGAGTGCCTTACCAAGCAGCCCTGAACTCAGGGGAGAGGTGAAGAAATCCGGAAACAGAGTGATAATGTCAAATCGCACAAGGAGTTAAGGGGGGTTTGGGGTCTGGAGCTAAGAATCCTGTCAGAAGAGGGTAACATACATAATCAGTGATTATGCATAAATGGTAAGGCTATAATGCGTGAATATCATTAAAAAATCACGGATTCAACGGAAAAATTGCTATAATGTGGCATTTTAACTAAAAAGCACTACTCAAAAGTATTCAACTCACCTCATGCCCATTACTAATATAATGCAGCAGTTAGAATCTCAATTGCAAATAATGAGGATGCCTAAGTCCACTCAACCAGCTATTTTGGTAATCGGCGGCGCTGAAGATAAAGTTCACGGACGAGAGATCCTGCAAACTTTTTTTCGGCGTGCTGGAGGAACTAATGCTCGCCTTGCCATTATCCCTTCAGCCTCCAGAGAACCAAGCGTGATTGGCAGTCGCTATCAACGCATCTTTCAAGACATGGGAGCCGAGGAAATTCGGTTGCTAGATATACGCGATCGCTATCAAGCAGAAAACCAAGACTTACTAGAGTACTTGGAAATCTGTACCGGGGTATTCATGACTGGAGGTGACCAACTACGCTTGTGCGGGCTACTAGCCGATACCCCCTTAATGGAAAAAGTTCGGCAGCGGGTTCATCAGAGCGAGATTACCATAGCTGGGACAAGTGCTGGGGCTGCAGTTATGGGTCATCACATGATTGCTGGTGGTGGTAGTGGTGAGTTTCCTAATCGTTCTTTGGTGGATATAACCATGGGCTTAGGAATCATTCCAGAGGTGATTGTCGATCAACATTTCCACCATCGGAATCGTATGGCACGCCTGATCAGTGCTATTTCGGAACATCCGGAGCGATTGGCCATCGGAATCGATGAAGATACCTGTGCTTTGTTTGAAAAAAATGGTTGGTTAGAAGTGATGGGTAAAGGCACTGTCACAATTATTGATCCCAAGGAAATGTCTTACACCAACCAGCCTAAGATTGGTCATAACGACCCGATCAGTATCCACAATCTGCGAGTGCATGTTCTGTGTCATGGCGATCGCTACCACTTTCACAAGCGTTCGTTATTCGCAGTAGAAAGCTAAACCTTACCTCCTGGACAACAAGCGCAATAACCAGCCCACACTTTTGAGTATGGCTTTACCTGCCCTGTGCCAAGGGATGCAGCGCCTTAATCAGGGGTTTTCCTCATGACTGTAGTTGGGGGAACTCATCTGAGGACTTGCTGGGTGCAATGGATAATTATGGAGAATTTTGAAAAAACTGTTCTGTGTGAACAGTTTTTTTTATCTCCAAGGTTGATAATAATAAGATTATCCCAAATCTAATCACCAGCCTACCGGATCCCCTGATTCCCGGATTGGAGCTAGACTTTTCAAGCGTGCCAATCGTCTCATAATGTGCCAAAGTAGGCGATAAAGGCGAATTTTATTTGATGAATTGCGTCTTTAGGCTTCCTTGCACATTCAGCGAGCATCACCACCGAAGTTTCAGTTGATATGAGAATTCTGAGAATCCAGACTTTACGTGGCCCTAATTATTGGAGTATTGGACATCACAAACTTATTGTCATGCGTCTCGATTTAGAGGAATTGGCAAATACCCCCTCCAACGAGATTCCTGGCTTCTATAAGGGACTAAAGACTGTCCTACCCAGTCTGGAAGAGCATTTCTGTTCCCCTGGTGTCCGGGGGGGATTCCTTGCTCGGGTTGCCAGAGGCACCATGATGGGGCACATCATTGAACACGTTGCCCTAGAACTACAAGATCTGGCAGGCATGGGGGTTGGATTTGGTCGCACTAGGGAAACAGCGACACCAGGAGTCTACCAGGTCATATTTGAGTACATTGATGAGCAGGTGGGTCGTTATGCCGCTAGGGCAGCTGTGCGGCTGTGTCGTAGCATCATTGATAAGCAAACCTATCCCCAAAGTGAATTAGAACAAGACCTGAAAGATTTACAAGAACTGGCTAATAATTCAGCTTTAGGACCAAGCACTCAATCCCTGGTTAAGGAAGCCGAAGCCAGAGAAATTCCCTGGATGCAGCTGAGCGCGAGAGCGATGATTCAACTGGGCTACGGTGTCCACCAAAAGCGGATTCAAGCCACATTGAGTGATTATTCAGGGATTTTAGGGGTTGAGTTGGCTTGTGATAAAGAAGGTACCAAACAAATCCTGAGGGATGCTGGTGTACCGGTTCCCCGGGGGACAACGATTCGATTCCTAGATGAGTTGGAAGGGGCAATTGAGTATGTAGGTGGCTACCCGATTGTGATTAAACCCCTGAATGGGAATCATGGACGAGGCATTACCCTCGATATTAATAGCTGGGAAGAGGCGCAGACTGCCTATAAGACCGCCAAAGAAGTCTCCCGCTCTGTGATTGTGGAGCGCTATTATAAAGGTTTTGACCACCGGATTCTTGTGGTCAATGGCAAGGTAGTAGCGGTAGCAGAGCGTATCCCTGCCCATGTGGTGGGGAATGGTAGGTCTACGATTGAGGAACTGATTGAGCAAACTAACCTTGATCCCCATCGCGGTGAGGGACACGACAATCTCTTGACTAAAATTGTGTTAGACGCTACCAGTGACAGTGTATTGAAGAAGCAAGGGTACAGATTGGACAGTATACCCAGAAAGGGGGAAGTTTGTTACTTGCGGGAAACTGCCAATCTCAGCACTGGGGGTATTGCTGTAGACCACACCGATAACATCCATCCAGAAACTATCTGGCTGGCACAGCGGGTTGCCAAAATTATTGGTCTGGATATTGCTGGAATTGATATTGTCACCTCCGATATCACTAAGCCTTTACGGGAAGCTGATGGGGTGGTGGTTGAGGTGAATGCTGCCCCTGGCTTTAGGATGCATGTTTGTCCTAGTCAAGGTCAGCCCCGGAATGTGGCAGCACCAGTCCTAGATATGCTCTTCCCAAATGGGCAACCTAACCGTATTCCCATCATCGCGATTACAGGTACCAATGGGAAAACCACGACAACCCGCTTAATTGCCCATATCTATCGCCAAACTGGACAGGTTGTGGGCTATACCACTACAGATGGCATCTACATTGATGAATATATGGTGGAAAAAGGTGATACCACTGGACCCCAAAGTGCTCAGGTAATTCTCAGAGACCCTACAGTTGAGGTGGCAGTCCTCGAAACTGCCCGGGGCGGTATCCTGCGTTCTGGCTTGGCCTTTGACAAATGTGATATTGGGGTGGTTTTAAATGTCTCCGCTGACCACTTGGGAATTGGAGACATCGACACCATTGAACAGATGGCCAAGGTGAAGAGTGTTGTGGCGGAAGTGGTGAGTCCGAAGGGCTATGCTATCCTCAATGCTGATGACCCCCTAGTCAGAGCAATGGCAGAAAAGGTAAAGGGTCAAGTGGCTTATTTCTCGATGAACTCAGAGAATGAGTTGGTCAAAAATCACACTAGTGGTGGTGGTCTGGCGGCGGTTTACGAAAATGGTTATTTATCTATCATCAAAGGGGATTGGACCCTGCGGATTGAGCAGGCAGTTAATGTGCCAGTGACAATTGGGGGACGGGCACCTTTTATGATTGCTAATGCTCTAGCTGCGAGTCTCGCTGCCTTTGCTCAAGGAGTCTCGATTGAGGCCATTCGAAAGGCATTGACCACATTTCGGGCTTCTGTAGACCAGACACCCGGACGAATGAATTTGTTCAATCTTGGCAGTTATCATGCTCTAGTGGATTATGCCCACAATGCAGCTAGTTACGAGGCATTGGGTAGTTTTGTGCGCAACTGGCCGGGAGAGCGCTTTGGGGTTGTGGGTGGTCCTGGGGATCGCCGGGATGAAGACTTTATTGAATTAGGACGACTCTCAGCAAAAATCTTTGACAGGATTATTATCAAAGAAGATGATGACTTAAGAGGACGTCCCAGTGGTGATGCAGCTGAGTTAATTCGTAAGGGCATACGAGAGGAAAATCGCGAGTCCAACTATGAGATTATCCTCAACGAAACAGAGGCAATTGATAGGGGTTTGGATAAAGTGGCTGATGGTGGTTTAGTGGTGATTCTGCCAGAAAGTGTCAGTCGTGCGATCAAACTCATTGAGGCTCGTCATCCCTTGCCGGATAATGGCCTTAAGGCAACCAGTGCTGACACCGAAGATGAGTTGAAGCCATCGGTGGTCAATTAAGTTGCGGTTGGTATTGGTTGAATGGTATTGGTTGAATGTTTAAAGTTGAAGGTTAAAGGTTGAAGGTTAAAGGTTGAAGGTTATTGGCCTTGCCTTAGGGTAGGTTGAAGGATGACGGTTGTTTGCGATCGCATTGAGGTGCTGGGCTACAGAAGATTGAGTGAAGGTGATCCCTAGATGGGATTAGCCCAAAGTATAAAACGCGATGTTCCTTCAGAACATCGCGTTTTATACAGCCATGGGATCGAACCTTGATGTGGGTGGTATGACTTCTTTAACAGCAAATGGCTACTAGTGGTTAATTTGTGTTCTCTACCATTTCTAGTGGAGATGTCAATATATTATAGCGTTTCTCAATTGGGTCAGGTACTTCGTCCTAGGTTTCACAGAGTAGTGAGTAGGGAGTAGGGAATGGCCCATGGAAAAATTGAATGTACCTCATAACTATGAGAAACGCTATAGATTACATCCATTGTGCAAAAATGGATAAAATATGCATATTTTATCTCATCTTTATCAAAGCTTTATATAGTTAAAGGTTTAGTGAGTTTTCCGTGAAATTTATAAATTTTCTCTGAGTTAGATATAAAATTTGATTGGATATAAGTAAGCCATCAATACCAAAAGTTTATAAAACTCCTAACTAATTACTTAAATCCAGCTTCAAACTATCTGTCTTCGATAGGTCAGTTCATGGTTCTCGCGTGAGTCTTGGGGTCTAGATGGGCTAATTAATTGACTTGATATGCTTGATTTTTAGATGAACTGACCGGTTAATGAATAAACCAATAACCAATAAAATTACGATTTACTAGCTTTGACTAATAAGGTTTTTACTCGCTACTAACAGAGGCATTTTTGTGATTTTTTTTGGAATCTGTAACTGTCAACATATTGAAAGTTTACTGCATAACTTTTGGTGTTTGGCCTGATCAGTCTATAGATACTTCCTGCATCAGCTATCAGCACTCAGCCTTCAGCTAATGCACTAATTGCTTAATGCTTACCACTAGGGTAGTCATGGCAGTTAGTAATCGGTTGCTCAGAAATACACAAGTTCTACTTAATTCAAACGTTAGAGGTAATAGCAATGACTGGGTTAAAATCTACTAATTACGGTTTAGACTACGACGAGCAACTTGACTCTGGATTATATTTAGTAACTCCTCGTGATGACGATTATTCAGAAGGAAATCTTGGTTATGATACTCTGACCGGATGGCGTAATGATGTTTTAGTACGAGTAGACTCTGATTACTTCAATGGTGGAGCAAGAGACTATAAACGGTTAACTATTGACGGTGACTACAAAATTTTTGTTGAGGGTAACAGTTCGGAAACACTTAGCAATGTTTTGCCAGAAGACATAGAGGATGTTGTTGATGTTCAAGTTAATACCTTAGATCCAGCCACAGAGCAAGAAAATGGATTATCAAATTTAGCATCAGCAGCAGAGTCAACTTCTGAAGAATTAGAATTGTTAGGACAAGAGGATACAAACACCACTCTAACCGTAGAGGATCAGCAAATTGGAATACAGCTATCAGCAGGAACTAATCCAAATCCTTCATTAAATGGAGTTTTCGGTGATGATGACAGAACTAGGGTAACAAATACGACCAGCAATCCTTGGACTAAAGTAGGTTTGATCACAGCTAGGTTTGGGGATGAGTGGTTTGGTTCATCTGGGGTGATGATTGGTCCTCACCATTTTCTAACCTCAGCTCATGGTATCTTCAACAGCACTCGTTCTGACTCTGCAGGAAATGGTGGCTATGCAGACGAAATATCCATATATCTCGGTCAAGATGGTCAAGAAAAATATTATGGTCAAGTGGGTGTAACCTCTTTTCATACGGTGAACGGTTATACAGCAGATAATGATGGTGATGGAATTATTGCTGATGCTGACGATGATGAAAATCACTGGAATTATGATTGGGCGGTCTTAACCCTCGATCGCAATATTGGTAATTACACTGGTTGGATGGGATGGCAATGGAATTCGGATCTTAGTTGGTATAACGACTTAAATGTCAATATAACTGGGTATCCTAAAAACACAATCAACAGTGAGGGAATTGTTGAAAATAATTGGCAAGGTAGTTTTGCTGGAATAGATCATTCTGCGGAAATGTATACAATTTCTGGTACTATTAATTCTGCTAATAACTATCAGATTAAACACCATCTTGATGCTACTGGAGGCAATAGTGGTGGTCCAGTATGGCGTTCTGAAGGTAGCTCAGAATATGTTATTGGTCTGACAAGAGCCATTGTTTCTGATCGGAATGAAGCTATTCGCTTACAGAAATACATGACCGATTTGATAGAGGATTGGAAGACAAACGATCCTAATCCAGTAGATAAACCTGATCTTGTGGATTATGATCAATGGTTTGGTACTGACTTTGAATACCTTTCATCTAACTCGATTAAACCAGGAGATAACTTAACTGCACGTTTTGTAACTCGTAACAACGGTACAGCAGCATCAGGAAACTTCGAAGTCAATTTCTATGCATCTACAGACAATGACGTTACTAACTCCAGCGGTTCTCACTGGTTCCTTGGTAGCGATACAATAAGCTCCTTAGATCCTTTCAATTGGGATTACGCAACATGGAGTGGTTCTTTTCCTAACCTCAACCCTGGTTCCTACTACATCATTGGGTTTATTGATCCTAGCACGTCTATTGATGAGTTTGATGACAGCGCTGCTAGCAATCAAGTGGTCTTTGACTCAATACTTCAAGTTCAATCTTTATTTTAGTAAGCATTCAGCTAATGCGCTACGCGCACGCTACGCGAACAGCTATCAGCTAATGGGTAGGTCCCAGGGTCGTTCGCACAGCGTGGCCAAACGCGCCCCGCGTGGCCTTTTGGCCAAGGCCAAAGCCTGTGCCACAAAGCTGACCGCTGACTGCTGACCACTGACCGCTGACTACTTAAATATCAGCTTTTCAAGGCAGCCAATCTTGATCTAATAATTGTTCGAGAGCATAGGGACAGTCTTCAGGAAATTGAATCATCATAGCGGTTTTTTTTCTGACATATTTTAAGGCTTTTTTATAAACTTTGGCTTGATTTTCTTGTAAATGATTGCGGAGGTTTTGAGTTAAATACTCCTCAAGTTGGGTTCTAAAGCTCATAATTTCCGCTTGCCAATGGTTCGCGTTATAGTCATATTGCTCTTGCCAATAGTTCAGGAGTAATAAATGTCGGATAATTTGTTCTAAAAAACTTTCAACTGTTAATTTATCTCGACGACTCAATCCTTCTAATTCCTCAATTAAATGCTCTATGTCGAGATTTCCTAGTCGTTTTTCTTTTAGGAGTTTCAGAGTTTCTAATAACCATTTTTCATTATCAACATCATACAGAGAATATAGATCACTTGTTTTAGTCATAGCTGTTCTCAAGCTAGTAAGGAGTTTTTGGGTTTTAGGGAACAGGGAACAGGGAACAGGGAGCAGGGAGCAGGGAGCAGGGAGCAGGGAGCAGGGAGCAGGGAGCAGTAAAGTCAAAAGAGGGAAGAAGTAAAAAAATATTTGTACCTCATTAGGCTAAAAACAGCTATACTTATTTTGTTACCTTCCATTAGCGTCTTTAGATTGTCCAATTAGAGGATATCTGAAAAGTTTTTTGATACTGAATTTTGCCCCCCTAGCCCCCCAACTTTGGGGGAAGAGTCAATTTGCTTCTAAAAGTCCCCCGACCGAGGGATTGCTCGCTCGGGGGACCAACGGGGGCTTGGATGTAGCAAATGAGACTTCTCAGACAACCTCTTAGATTATCGATGTAGCTATCCCAAGACATTTTCTTGAGTTTCCTTGAAAATTTTACTTCTTAGGAAATTATACAATATTTTAACTTCCCATCCTGGGAGGGGTTAGGGGTGGGTTACTATTATAAATGAACTGCTCCCTGCTCCCGATTCCCGATTCCCGATTCCCGATTCCCGATTCCCGATTCCCGATTCCCGATTCCCGATTCCATTTAACTTTCATACATTTCTAACGGCAATCCATCTGGGTCTTGAAAAAACGTAAATCGCTTCCCAGTATGCTCATCAATTCTAATCCTTTCTACATCCACACCCTTGGATTTGAGATAATTCACCGACGCTTGAATATCATCTACTTGAAATGCTAAATGTCTCAATCCGCAAGCTTCAGGACGACTAACTCGTTCAGGAGGATTAGGAAAGGAAAATAACTCAATCCTATCCCCATCACCCACTTGTAAATCCAATTTATAAGAATTTCTAGCAGCTCGGAAGGTTTCTTCAATAATCGAAAACCCTAAAATATCCACATAAAACTGTTTCGATTTTTCATAATATGAGCAAATAATCGCTACATGGTGAAATCCTTTAGTCTTCATAAAAATAATCGGAAATTAAGTAAGAGATGAATAATTTTAAATCAAGAAAGCTCATCCCCCATAGTATAGAACCAGATTCAACCAACTTTTGAGGATTTTGCTAGACTGGCAGATATAAAACCCATCATCAAAAGGATATATATCCAAAGGATAAGGAAATTATATATGCCCCCAACCCTACTTCTATCCAAAGAACTACCTACTCTGGAATACCAATCCACATCCTCAAGCTTTGATGAAAGCTGGAGAGCTCCCCTTTCCACCCTCCTGGGATTAGGACGAGCAGCTGGTGCTGATTTCATTGAGTTTTTCCTAGAACGGGTCAACTACATCAGCTGTCTTGCTGAAGATGATGCCATTACTAGCATTTCTCCCCGCCTTTCCTCTGGTGCTGGTATCCGAGTGTTTCGGGGTAAGTCAGATTGCTATGTTAGCACTAATGACCTATCCTTTTCGGGGCTAAAAGCGGCTTTGGAGAAAGCCCTGTCTATTCAAGGGCTGGAATTACCTACCCCTAATGCCTTTATCCCAGAAACTAACCTGGAACTGTTGCGGGATTACGCTACTGCTAAAGGCAAAGACACTTGGCTATCCGGTTGCAGTTCCATGGCAGAAATGGGAGAAGTACTCCTGGATGCCAATGGGGCACTCCAGCGCAAGGCTAGCCATGTCCAATCCCGACGGGCTATTTATTTCCGGGATTGGCAGGAAGTTCTGGTAGCAGCTAGTGATGGCACCTTTGCCAGAGATATTCGTTTAACTCAGTCTGTGGGATATAACCTACTATGTGCTGATGGCGACCATCGCTCTTCGATTGGCAAGCGTGCTGGTAGTACCGGTAACCCAGAGTTTCTAAGAGCCTGGGATTATAATGGTACTGCTGAGGAAGTTGCTGAATCTGCTGGTAAGATGCTCTATGCGGATTACGTAGAGTCTGGAACTTACCCGATTATCATGGCCAATTCCTTTGGTGGGGTAATTTTCCATGAAGCCTGTGGACATCTGTTGGAAACGACCCAGATTGAGCGGAAAACTACTCCGTTTGCTGACAAAAAAGGCGAGAAGATTGCTAACGAAAGCCTTACTGCCTGGGATGAAGGGTTATCTGACAATGCCTTTGGAACCATTGATATGGATGATGAGGGCATGCCAGCCCAAAGAACTCTGTTGATAGAAAATGGCATACTGAAGAATTTTATCGCCGACCGGGCAGGGTCTCAGCTGACTGGACACCCCAGAACAGGTAGTGGCCGCCGTCAGAATTATGCCTATGCTGCTGCTTCACGGATGCGCAATACCTACATTGCTCCTGGTGATTACGAGGTAGAGGATTTATTTGCGTCTATCGATAAAGGTATTTACTGCAAGCGGATGGGCGGTGGTAGTGTTGGTGCTACTGGGGAATTTAACTTTGGTGTCGATGAAGCCTATTTGATTGAAAATGGCAAAGTCACTAAACCCCTGAAAGGGGCAATTCTGATTGGGGAAGCTAAGGAAATTATGAATAAGATTTCCATGTGTTCCAAAGACTTAGGATTAGCCGCTGGTTTCTGTGGTTCCATTAGCGGCAGTGTTTATGTCACCGTCGGTCAGCCTCATATCAAGGTAGATTCGATTACGGTTGGTGGACGGTAAGTTACCCCAGCAGCCAGGCTTTGGGACTAGTGTTAGACTATCATCTCCGGTTAAAGACTTATCGTAAGCATTCAGCTAATGCGCTACGCGCACGCTGCGCGAACAGTCATCAGCCGTCAGTTAATCAACGGTCGGTAGTAAACCAGCTGGGGGGTGCTGGTACGGCTGGTTGAAAATCCCTGCTCTTTTTACTGATCCGACCCCGTGCAGTTAAAGCGCCTGCTAGCACCTCAAGTAGCGTGCGCGTAGCGCTAATCGCTGTTCGCTGATAGCTGATAGCTGATAGCTTACATCCGAAGCGATTAACCGGATTTGATATCATCGCTCTTTTTTTTGTTAATCCAATATTCACATTCTAAGATAAGATGACCAAGATTAATGAGATAGCTGATTCGGCGATTGCGATCGCAAAACGCCTGGGAATTGAAAAATTCGATATTTATGGCTCTGCAGTGGATGAAGCTGGTGTTCAAGTAGACCAGGGTGAGCCAAAACAGGTTGAGGCATCTAATCGCTCTGGTGTAACTGTACGGGTTTGGAATCAAGACCAGAAAGTAGGCATTACTTCAACTACCGATACCAACCCAACTGGGTTGGAACTAGCCTTAAAAACCGCTTATGAGGCGAGTAGTTTTGGGGTGAAGGAAAACGCCCCAGACTTTAGCCCTGAGTCAACAGTATCGATTCCAGAGATTCCCAATAATCAAGTGCCTCAACAGCCAGTATCTAAATTAGTAGAAACCCTACTGGATTCAGAGAAAAAGTTACTGGACGCTCACTCAGCTATTGCCGGAGTTCCTTACAATGGACTATCTCAACGGGATGTTGAGCGCTTTTATCTCAATAGTGATGGGGCATTGCGCCAGCAAGCTAGCTCCTCGGCTTCCATTTATCTTTATACCAAAACTGAGGAAGAAGGGAAAAAGCCCCGTAGTGCTGGTGCCTATAAGATTAGTCAAGGTTTGGAAACTCTGGATATTCAGACTTGTCTGCAAGAAGCTGCTGAGAAAACCATCAGTCACTTGAACTATGAGAAAGTTAAGTCCGGAAAATATCGGGTAGTGTTCTCTCCCGAAGCTTTCCTGAGTCTACTGAATGCTTTTTCTAATTTATTTAATGCTCAGAATATTCTAGACAAGCAAAGCCTCTCGACTCCAGAGTCTCTAGGTACTCCAATTGCTTCTCCTTTGCTTTCTGTCTGTGATGATGAGCTACATCCAAAGAATGTGGCACCGGTCTATTTTGATGGAGAAGGAACACCTACTCGTCGAGTACCGATAATTACAGAAGGGGTGTTAAGCAATTTTCTGCACAGTGCTGGCAGCGCCAAACGCCTGAATGCTAAACCAACAGGTCATGCCAATATGGGGGCAAAAGTTACAGTTAGCCCTAATTTCTATCATGTTTTTCCTGGTCAATCTGCTGAACAAGAATACAGCTTGGAGCAAGCCGAAAATGTGATTTGGATTGATGAGGTGAATGCGCTTCATGCGGGAGTTAAAGCACTCGAAGGTTCCTTTTCTCTACCCTTTGATGGTTGGATGGTGAATAAAGGAGAATTAACTAGTATTGATTCCGCAACCGTAGCCGGAGATTTTCGGGAACTGCTGAAATCCATTATTTATGTGGAAAAAGAGCCTGAGTTTACCTCTGGTGGAGTGTGTCCAAAAATCTGGGTTGATGGTTTGTCCATTACTGGGGATTAAGGGTTTAATGTTAAAAGGTTGTTCGCGTAGCGTGGCCGAAAGGCCAAGGTTATTTGGTTGAAGGTTGAAGGTTGAAGGTTGAAGGTTAAGAGGTTGTTCGCGTAGCGTGGCCTTTTGGCCAAGGTTGAAGGTTAAGAGGTTGTTCGCGTAGCGTGGCCTTTTGGCCAAGGTTGAAGGTTGAAGGTTGACGGTTAAGAGGTTGACGGTTGACGGTTGATTGATAAAACTGAAAAATTAGTAACTTTTTTAAGCATTCAGCTGATAGCTGAATGCTTATTTTTTTAGATTAACTCCCCGGCTAACCTGTCGCGCATTTAAATTGGTTATTATATCATGTCAGGATAATTACCCTTAATAAAAATCTCCCTATCTCCCTATCTCCCCATCTCCCCATCTCCCCATCTCCCCATCTCCCCATCTCCCCATCTCCCTATCTCCCCATCTCCCCATCTCCCCATCTCCCCATCTCCCCATCTCCCCATCTCCCCACCCTCTCCTTAATTATGGGTATTCAAGCAGACTTGATATTACCTATTCCCAGATCCGCTGTTCCCTACAGCTTACCACTCTACATATAAAATATTATCCATCCACGGCAGCTTAACAACTCGTATGCTCCAAGGAATTCTATCTAGTAAAATATCGTAAGTTTCACGTTCAACCTGTAGCAGCCAACTACCATCACGAACTCTCACCATACCGTTTCTCTGCAAAAAAGCTGTTCTAAATCCTTCTATTGATGTATTTTTCAAAATAGACCAATTTTGAATCACAGCATATAATAAGTTTTCACATTCTGCTCGTTCTTGTGGGGTGATTTCTAAATTGGTGTCTATAGGTTCTAATAAATCTATACCGCATAGTATTTTATTAAGAGGTAAACTGTGTTCTGGTATTTCTGTTGAGTTATCAACTAAATACTGGAGTAAAAGGGCTGCTCGTTCAGCAGATATGGTATTAATAAAAATCTTATCTTGTACCAATCCTATTTTGACAAAGAAGCGAGTCAGAAATGGCCATAGCAAAATTAATCCTGCATTATAAATATAGATTTCATCAGAGTCACTAAAAGTATTGACAACATCTGGAAATCTGGTTTGATTAGACTTGAGTTCTTGTTGGATGTTGAGTTTAAGAGTTTGAATACTTTTCTGTAGTTGTTTGAAGCGTGTAATCAGGTCTGATGACCTTTGGACTTGGGCAGGATTATTGATTTCATTTAGTAATATTTCTATTTCAGTCTTAAGTTGATTAATTTGCTGTTTATGTTGGGGTAAGATCTGGCTATTGAAATCAAGGTGTTGCAATTCCCTTAATAGGTGTTCCAGTTGTTCCCTTTCTTTAATAAACTGTGTCTCTTGGCTAGGGATTTGGATTCTATCTAAGATTTCTGGAAGTCGGCTTTTAAATCCTTTTCCTTGTCTGACTAGATGCTCTATCTTAGCAACAATATTCTTTAAAAACTCAGGATAGTTAATCCGATTACTAGTGGCAATATGTAATAAATTGTCTTGGACTAATTTGAGTTTATCTAGTTTAGTCTTACTATCTGAAGAGAGGCTGAACAATAGTCCTTGCCATATCTCCAATCTCAATTTGGCTGCCGGAATATTTCTCGTCTGCTCTAGCTGTTCCAAGACAGGTTTGATGTCTGTATTATAGTCGGCAATAAACGGGACTGAATCCCCAGTAAACAATCTGGCTATTTTGAGAAGTATTGAATCGGAAAATTGGTAAATAAGGCGCTGCAATTGCTTGGAATTTTTTAGGCTTTGCTGAACAATATATTTTACCTGATTTGGGGAATTGGTGATCAGGCGATCGCAATATTGTTCTAGTTGTTGTTTACTTAAGTTTTCGGAGAGTATACCTGTTTGAATAAAGTTGCTAAAAATCTCTAGTTGTGAAGCTCTTTCTTCTGCTCTAATCAACTGTGTATCTTGGCTGGGGATTTGGATTCTATCTAAGATTTCTGTCAGTTGACTTTTAAATCCTTTTCCTTCTCTGACTAGATGCTCTATCTTAGCAACAATATTCTTTAAAAACTCAGGATAGTTAATCCGATTACTGCTGGCAATATGTAATAAATTGTCTTCGATTAACTTGAACTTATCTACTTGAGTCTTACTCTCTGAGGAGATACTGAAAAGTATTCCTTGCCATCTCTCCAATCTCAATTTGGCTTCCGGAATATTTCTGGTCTGCTCTAGCTGTTCCAAGACAGGTTTGATGTCTGTATTATAGTCGGCAATAAACGGGACTGAATCCCCAGTCAACAATCCGGCTATTTTGAGAAGTATTGAATCCGAAAATTGGTAAATAAGCCGCTGCAATTGCTTGGAATTTTTTAGGCTTTGCTGAACAATATATTTTACCTGATTTGGGGAATTGGTGATCAGGCGATCGCAATATTGTTCTAGTTGTTGTTTACTTAAGTTTTCGGAGAGTATACCTGTTTGAATAAAGTTGCTAAAAATCTCTAGTTGTGAAGCTCTTTCTTCTGCTCTAATCAACTGTGCATCTTGGCCAGGGATTTGGATTTTATCTAAGATTTCTGGAAGTGTGCTTTTAAATCCTTTTCCTTCTCTGACTAGATGCTCTATCTTGGCAACAAGATTCTTTAAAAACTCAGGATAGTTAATCCGATTACTGGTGGCAATGTGTAATAAATTTTCTTGGATTAACTTGAGCTTATCTACTTGAGTATTACTATTTGAGGAGATACTGAAAAGTATTCCTTGCCATATTTCTAATCGCAATTTGGCTGCCGGAATATTTCTCGTCTGCTCTAGCTGTTCCAAGACAGGTTTGATGTCTGTATTATAGTCGGCAATAAACGGGACTGAATCCCCAGTCAACAATCCGGCTATTTTGAGAAGTATTGAATCCGAAAATTGGTAAATAAGGCGCTGCAATTGCTTGGAATTTTTTAGGCTTTGCTGAACAATATATTTTACCTGATTTGGGGAATTGGTGATCAGGCGATCGCAATAGTCTTCTAGCTCTTGTTTACTTAAGTTTTCTGCCCACCACGGTAGCATACCTGTTTGGATAAAGTAGCTAAAAACCTCTAGTTGTAAAGCTCTTTTACTAGCAATCTCTGATTTGCAAATTTGATCAGATAGTCTTTGATAGCGAGTTGCACTTACAGAGGTAATTTTATTTACTTCTATATTTTCCCCCGTCTCTCCCTCTGTTCTAGCAAGCAGTGGTGAAGACTCACCCAACTCAGTATTAGGTTGTGGCTGTGTTGACAAACTGGAACTTGAGTGGCTAATTTGTTCTTCTAATTGCTGTTGAATTTGTGCTATAATTTTGTCAATCAATTCCTGTTCTAGATTATTGATATCGATATTGCCTAGGTCTATTTCTAGGGTATTAATTCGATGTATTGTATCTAAATCGCTGAACTGATTAAATAAATTATCAATCAGGGGGAGGACTTTATAGCGATATAGTCTACTTACCTCATTTTGCAGTTCAAAAGCACCTTGCTGTGAACTTAAATTAAGTTCTATAATCTGTTTTTTGATAATATGTCGTTGTTGGTTCACTTCCAAAGGCTTTAACAAATAACTTCAAAATCTGTGCCGATAGTCATATATCCTAAAACATTAAATGGTAGAGTTGAAATACTACCATTTACCAAAAATTCGATCAGGTTATTAGTTGAATTTTTATCCATTTTTGTATTTAGCCAGAGCTGGTAGGCATTTTCAAATTTTATCATATTAGGTTTGTCTAACCAGTGGCAATAAGGAGTTATATGGGCGGGTATTTCGGCAATGATAATGTTATAAATTAGCTGTTTAAAGTTTTCTTCTTGAAAGCGAGGCAGCCAATCAGGGAATACAAAACTGATTTGGAAAGAGTAAGGATCTATTGTGTTTGAATCTGTGTTTGAATCTGTGTTTGATTTAAATTCTGAAAAATTCTCGTCTGAGTCGGGGTCGTTACTGCTGCGAGGACGAAGTAAAATATGTTCGACTATATGGAAACCTTCGGTTTCATCCGATTCATTGCAGAGAGCCAAAGTTTTTCGATGGTAAGGAATTCCTAGTAAACTACAAATTCTTTGTTTTAGTCCCGATACGTTTTCTGTATCCCAAACCTGACTGGAATCAGTGTAATTAAAGGCTTTACCCCTCCCGGCGCTAATTTGGGGATAATTTTGTAAGAAACTAATTTTATCATCAATCAGTTTTTCATCCAGAATTGATTCATATAAAAGTAAAGAATAATCTGTGAACTTTTCACAAAACTGTGCCATTAAATGATCCAGGAAACGGTTTATTCTTATCTTATCAATATCATTTTTATCTTCTGGTAAATTTTGCTCAAGGTTTAGGATTTCTGGCGCACCTGGAATGGGATAAAGTTCCTGGTAAAAGTAGGTTTTCTTGTTCTTAGTTTGAAAAGAGAATAAATCTTTAGCATGGTCTAATTGAGCAAAATAGTTAGCTAAAAGTTGGTCAAAAAACATTAAATAAGCTTGTAGCTGCTTGGCTTGAGCCTTGCGTTTGGGAGATGCGGAAGCCGGTAAACCTATTTCTCCAATACCGTAAGTAGCAGGAAAATCATTTTGGATTGATTCATAGTCAGATAATTCTCGGTATTGTCCCACTGGGATGGGGATATCTTTTCTTTGTGTAGTTGATGGTGTTTGGGTATTTTTTTGTTGTAATGATTCCAGATTAGTTTTAGCTTTAGCCAGGTTCGGATTGCACGGAATTTGTCCTTTATAAAAGGTAATGTTACTTGTCAAGCCATCTATATCTTTGAGTTGGGGTGTTAGATTAGGATCTAATGCTAACGCCCATTCTTCTGATTCTGATGACTTGTCGCTTGAAATAGTAATTATTCTAACAGTTTTTATCCCTGGAATATCTAAAATAATCCGAATTATGTCAGAGGTGTGCAGTTGGTTTTTCTTGATAAAACTATCAAGTTTTTCATCGTCAATGAAGCCATGTTCCAGGGGAACACCATCAAAAATAGCTTCAGGAGTTTTGCCTTGCTCCAGTAGTTCTTTTAAGGTAAAAAATTGTAGGTGAGGAGAAATAAAATTATCTAAGTCCAAATATATCTGTGCCATTAATTCATTCACATCAAATCCTTCTTCAATCTCAATCTCGGCTTTGTTGATGGTGATTTCTTCAATGGGTAAAATTTCGACTGAAGCAAAATCTTCACACAAATTTCGATGCTGATTAAGTTTAGATTTTACTTTTTCGATGAGACTCGCTTCGTCAGAGACATTTTTTTCTTTTTCGATTAGTACCCGATAAATTCCATTTAAGTTGACTTGCTTAGTGCGTTTAGAAGCTTCAAAAGTTAAGGTATGAAGAAGCGAATCGTAATAAATTGGGGGTTGTGAATTCTTAATGGGTTTAACCCATGCATTTTTAACACCATCAATGTCGATTAGCAGTTTGCGATAATCATTAATTGTGAGGGGATTAACGGTGAGGATTTCTCTGGCTGTGAAAAACTGTTTCCTGTTTTCTCCAGTTTTTTCTCCAGGAGCAGGCGCAAGCAAGTCTTTCATCTCGAAGTCAAGGCGATAGCTTAAATCCGTGATGGCATAGCAAAGTTGTTCTAGGATAGTAATACCGGGATCGTGGGTATTGTAGTCTGTCCACAGTTTCCCCCCTAGGCGTTCGATGTGCTTGATTCCTTCTTGTCGCAATAAAGCGAAATTCATGCCAGGATGTTCTGGGGGGGCGTTGGAGATGGTAAGGTTTTCAGTCATGATAGTAGCTTCTTACAGAAGTTGGGGACAGGGAACAGGGAATTCGTGCCCATTTGAAGACCGCTATATCAGGTACAATGGAGCGTGTACCTATGATGCTCGTTGAGCAGCTTCCCGCAGGGTAGCTACAGCGCAATAATGGGAAGGCATAAGCCATTTTTTTGCTTTCTGGGTTTTTGTTGATGCTATTGCACAGCCTGAGCTGCAATCGACTATGCTTTCCTATCAGATAGAGCGTGAGCCTTCTTGGGACATTAAAGGTAAATCCGGTCGCCTAAGGGGTTTGGAAATAATTTTTCTGTTGCTTGCCGTTTGTCGTTTCCGTAAGTCATCACAGATGGCTTTCAAATCGTAATTGAAAGTTCTAGCGTGTTCCTCTCGAATTCTGTAGATCTCTTCTAGAATTTCATCTCTCCACATTTTTATTCTCCCATTAATCAAATAGTGGATAACTCCTATTATACTGGTTTCAATGTAGACGGTTTCGCTCACAGAAATCTCTAAAATCTCTTCATCCCTCATCCTACAGCATTTAATCCTTGTTCTGAGGGTGTGTTGCTAAAGCCTCCGTTTCTAATCCTTGCAAATTGTCTGATTTCGAGGTAGCACCATTATGTTTAGCTAGCTCTTCTTCCAATACCTGAATTGCTCCTTGGATGCGGAGTAAGGTTTCACGGACATTGGCTTGTTTGGCTTCTAAATCGGCGAGTACTTTTTGTCCTGATTCAAATTCGGCTTTTAGTTGGGTTAGGCGTTTTTCTAGTTGTTCTTTCATGTTCCTTGTTGAGGATGATCGGTTACAATACAGCAGTTTTTAATTGGGTGAGGTGCAAATTATTGGGTTTTAGGGAGTAGGGAGTAGGGAATAAAGAAGAGGGAAAAAATCCTCTGTACTTCGTTACTATTAAAACCGCTATAGTATATTATAGCGTTTCTCGCAGTTATGAGGTACAGTCTTCTTTGACGTTGATTCCCTATCTTGATGCAGCGCATCCCTCTTCCCTATTCCCTCTTCTGTCTTCCCTGTTCCCTGTTCCCTGTTCCCTGTTCCCTACAATCCATAAATTGTATATCTCATAGCTATGATAATTGCTATATTTCAGATAGTTTTTGATAATAACTTTTCCACTGACACTTCAACATGGGGAAAAGCAACTGGATATAAAGTTCCATAGGCTTTGGTTTGTTTGATTTGATAACTATCCCCTGATGGTTGCTGAAACACGATCAGTTGTTGAGCTTTTAAATCTACAACCCAGTATTCTAAAATGCCAGCACGAGCATAGGCAATTCGCTTCTGTTCTAAGTCTTTTTCCAAGGTAGTGTCAGATATTTCTATCAATAAGTAAATTTCCTCGGCAGAAGGGTGACGATTGTCATACAAGGAAACTGGCAATTTAACAACAGCAATATCTGGTTCAGGTTCTGAATCAGGAAGGGAAACCGGATGTGCTTCGTAGATTTTAGCGCGTCCCCGGAGCTTTTCCCGTAAATAGTCTGCCATAGAATCGTTGATTTTCCGATGCAATGGTCCCTCTGGTGACATTTCAATAATTTTTCCCTCTAGTAATTCCACATGACGCTCACTGAGGATACCTGCTGCAATCATGTGATGATAGTCTTCAATTGACCATTTAGCTAAGGTAATCATTGCTCTACTCTAATTAAAGATGGCTCTTTTGGAATTGCTCCTTGGATGGGGAGTAAGGTTTTACGAACATTATTTAATAACTTGGCACAATCACCTCAATTTCAGGATGCCAATTAAAATCATCTTCATTAAACGTATAAATACTGGTTACTCCATGGGATATCATAATTGCCAGGTGCATTAAATCAAATACTCTAGCCCCCTTTACAGGGTTTATTTTGAGCAATTCAAACCATTCCTTAAAGATATTATCTGACATGGAGAGAAGTTCTATATTGGGCATTTGCATAAATCTTTCAATCCGCATTATTGTCTCTTGAGTAGTCAGAGGATTGGCTACAGATTTGGAACTAGTAACAACAGCATAAAACTCGGCAATTACCTGAGAAGACAGACAGATAACTTCTCTTTGACTAGGTCTTAAAATTTCTAAAGCTGCCCGATGTTTTTGCCTATTATCCTTACTTAAATCAATTGAATATACCAGAATGTTAGTGTCTAAATACCGTTTTATTTTCTTATTCGATGCCATAGACATTACTTCTAGTAAGTGGTTCTTTTACACCAAGGTCAGCAACCAACCAATCAAACTCTTGATGAAGTTGCTTCAAGTCTTCTTTCTCTTTGTCTTCTTTTTTACTTATATCTTGTGAAAAACTATTCTGTTGAGAAACCGCCTTAAAAGCAGCAATAATTTCTTCAAGCATAGCAATCTGTTTCGGACTTAGATCTGTCACATCTATGACTTTATTTTTCATTACAATTTTCCTCGTTTACTATTAGGTGTTTTGATTATAGCATGAGCGATCTCACTTGGTTCATGTAGGGTGGGCAGTGCCTACCAACTGTTTTGAGTTCGGCTAGACGTTTCTCCAGTTGTTGTTTCATGTTCCTTTAATTTTTAGATTCAGGTTCGGTTGAAATTTGGAGATGGTGCGTTACGCTACCGCTAACGCACCCTACAATATCGGCGATCGCACTAAACACCTATTATTGGTAAGTAAAATGCCATGACCACAAGTGTTCTTCCGCCACCGAAGCCATCTAGGCATGATGGGTTGCTATTCCACCTTGCCACATTGTCGCCAACTTTCTTCGACTGGAGCTTAACGGTATGCTCACCTGTCCCAAGCGGCAAGACGAGATTGCCATTCAAATTCACATTAGGATGATTAGAGCTATGGGCTTGAAAGTGCGAACCAGATTGGGGACAGCCATTACCGTCCACGACTAGCCTTGTTGCAACGAGATTACGACCTTTACAATTCCCCTCTGGTTGGACATTAATTGAATAGGTACAAAAAATTATTGCTTTTCTATCTAGGGTGAAAGTAACTGATGTATCGGAAACATCTTCCCACCCCGCGCATGTGATAGAAACATCAGTCTCTGGTTGGGCTGCCCATATTCCAGCCAAAACCCCGCCACCTTTAATTTTTCCTAACACATCCAGCTTTGCCTCTGGACTATCCGTACCAATCCCCACATTGCCCTTTCCAGGCATTAAGGCAATATGATCGTGACAATGATTAGATGTTCCAATCTCCAGTGTCTTTGCCTCTGGTTCGCATCCTCCACGGTAATATCTGATCCAGGCAGCATCACCACAACTTAGTTGTATCGCTCCAGTTACAGTTAGGTTTTTTACTGAAAGCTCCTGACTCGCAGAACCAGAAAAACGTGTTTTTGTGTCTACATAGGTTTTAATTGCTTTCTCCGTTGGTATTGCACAATCGCTATTACCTTCGAGAGTACAATCACAAGAAAATTCATTCACCGCTACTCCCTGTTGTAGCTTAAGATTGCCCTTCACTTCTAGTTTTGCCCCTGGATTTGTCGTCCCAATCCCCACATTACCATCTTTGGTGACGTTGAATACATCACACGCTTCTGCTGTAGAAAAGCTCAATCGCCCACCAGGTTTATTGGCAATTTCTACCCGATTATTCAATCCTTCGTTGGTGGAAAGTTCTAAGACGGCTAGGTTAGTGCAAGATTGAAATAAGCCTACTGCATCTGATCCTAGGACATGAAACTTGTGAGTTGGATTGCTCGTCCCAATCCCCACATTGCCTTTCCCAGGCATTAAGACAATATGATCGTCACAATGATTAGATGTTCCAATCTCCAGTGTCCTTGCCTCTGGTTCACCTCCTCGACGGTAATATCTGATCCAGGCAGTATCACCACAACTTAGTTGTATCGCTCCATTGACAGTTAGGTTTTTTGCTGAAAAATCCTGACTCACAGAACCATGGAGAAGCGCTTTAGTATCGGCATAGGTTTTAATTGCTTTCTCCGTTGGTATTGCACAATCGCTATTATCTTCGAGAGTACAATCACAAGAAAATTCATTCACCGCTACTCCCTTTAGTAGCTTGAGATTGCCCTTCACTTCTAGTTTTGCCCCTGGATCTATCGTCCCAATCCCCACATGGCAATCTTTGATAACCATCTGTACTGTTCCGTCAGTACCAGGGTTCAGTTCATTTTTATCATGAGTACCACCTTTGTACCAAGCAAAATTATTGTCAGTGCGGAAATATTGAGTGCTATCCTGTATCCCTATCCCGTAATTATTATTACACATGTTAATTATCTGTCTTGTCGGTGTATCAAAGCTAAGACTTCCTGAGACAGATAATTCCTTTGTGGTTGTACGCCCATCTACCAGTAGGTTGTTATTCCCTGGCTCGCAATCACCACCAACGTGCAAACCGCCATTTATAGAGAGTTTAGCCCTTGGATTTGTCGTCCCAATCCCCACATTGCCCTTTCCAGGCATTAAGACAATATGATCGTCACAATCATTAGATGTTCCAATCTCCAGTGTCGTATTTTCTCCTGAATTTCCACAACGGTAATACCTGATCCAGGCAGCATCTTTACTCCCATAATCCGGTTCTTTAGTAAAGAAAATACCGTTGTTTTTTTTATTACCCGCACTTGGTTTAATTACTCCATTTACAGTTAGGTTTTTGGTTGAAAAATTCTCACTCGGAGAACCATTGAGAAGTGCTTTAGTATCGGCATAGGTTTTAATTGCTTTTTCCGTTGGTATGGCCAGATCGCTACAACCTTCGAGAGTACCATCACAAGAAAATGCATTCACCGCTACTCCGTAGCATAGCTTTAAATTTCCCTTAACTTCTAGTTTGGCATCTGGACAGGTCGTCCCAATCCCCACATTGCCTGATTCTCTATCAATGGTTAAATGTTTTCCTTTTGAAACGCAGTCGCTATAGCTTTCTATATAGAATTTGTTGTCTGGATTCCCAATGTACTTAAGGTCAAAACCCCAGTTTGCTGCGGTCGATTCTCGCAATTGAATGGTGGCGGGTAAGGCAGGAGATGTTACCATCTCCTCCTCCCCTAAGAACCGGACTTGAGACTTTCACACTCATCCGGCTCAAGCCTATTCAGTCCACCCTTTTGTGTAGATGTTTATTTTTGGCTTTAT
>NZ_JAAHHX010000510.1:0-1750 GCF_010672065.1 Moorena sp. SIO4A1
ATATAATGTCATAGTTGTTCTGAGCCAAGCCCAAGGGGTCTAGAATATTACCATGCTTGAAATTAACGGTATTGCGCACCAACTGACATAATTCATAACCATCTGCTGTTTGCTTAAAATAGCGTTTTTGTTGCTGTAGTTGGTTGCCCCGAAAGGAATTCCTGCTGTAGAGAGCACGTCGAGCTTTGTGCAATGCTTCCTTGCTGATATCAATAGCATCGACTCGAAACTGATTAGGAGTCAAACCCGCATCCAGCAAGGTCATAGCAATGGAGTAAGGTTCTTCTCCTGTAGAACAGGGTATACTTAATATCCGCAGGATGGGGTAGTTGGGGTTGGGCAACCACTCAGATATGACGTAACGACTCAGAAACCCAAAGGGTTTTCTGTCCCGGAAAAACCAAGTCTCTAAGACAACGACCGTTTCAATCAGTGATTCGAGTTCTTGAGGTGAGGTTTGCAGTTGTTGCAGATACGTTTGCTGATCCGGTAAGCCACAAGCCAATCGTCTGGTTTCTATCGCTCTAGCAATCTGCCTAGAACCAATAGTACTGCCATCCAAACCGATTTTCTTTCTTAGTAAAGCCTCAATAGTCGCCTGAATCATTACTATTAGTTAGTTAGTTGTTAGTTAATTGGTAGTTTTTAATTTTCTGCTCCAGGTAATAAGTATATCTGTTGGGACTCCGATAACAAATACTCTAGCCGAATTCGTTGGATCATGCCTTTTTCATCCATAATCATTTCTCCTAAATAAGGAGCGTCATTTATTTTTACTCCGGCATCGACCCACTCAGTATCTGGTTTGTTTAAGGTTTCTGTGATTCTTTCTGACATCAAACCGATGCAGTAATGAGTATTATTTTTGGCAATATAATTGACCATTATAATCCGTGTGCTTAAGTGGGAGCAGCTGGGAGTACCTTGAATTAAATGGCACAGATCGATGACTGGCACAATTGCACCTCGGTAGTTAAACAAACCAGCCACATAGTCAGGAGCTTGGTGTATTTTTCGGAGGTTGACTCTGGGAATTACCTCCACGACCTGAGAACTATCCAGGGCATAAAGGTCATTTCCTACATAAAAAATCAACATTAACATCGGTTAATTGATGGGAAAATTAGTGGGAATTGATATAACGATATTTAACATCATTTAGCCTCTAAATTTCTGAGTGCTCAAACCCCTAATTAGCTTTTATACCAATCCTAAATGAATTGTGAGAATTTTTGTTCCCAGATCCGCTGTTCCCGTCTTGATGCAAAGCGCGAGTGGGGGAAACCACGGCAGTCGCTCATGGGGGAGACCCCCAAGACCGCGCTGCCTTCCCAAGACCGCGCTGCATCGCTACTCCCTACTCCCTGTTCCCAGATCCGCTGTTCCCTGTTCCCTTTGGTATATGAACTAGATTATGAAGTAAATGTGAAGCTATGGTCATAGTGTGAAGATAATCTGGTTTTTATGAAAAAAATATGAAATTTATATGAATATAATGTGAACTAAACCAGGCTCATCGCAATTCGGGAAATTACGGCTACACATCAATTTGATCCATCTCGCCAGAGGCTAGACCGGCTTTTGCACAAGTTGCTCCGTTGGACTTGGAGCAAGCAGATTGACCCTAGGGCGTGTTTTCTTGCCTCGGAGATCCCCCATTATCCCCCTTAAAAAAGGGGGACGAGCGAGTATGGCTCCCCCCTTTTTTAAGGGGGGCTGGGGGGGATCATAATCTTGCGGAAAACTTTGA
>NZ_JAAHHX010000511.1:0-1748 GCF_010672065.1 Moorena sp. SIO4A1
CTTTAGAGGAGTTTAGCCAGTTTTTAAGCTGTCTGCTGCAAATGAAACTGGACGATTTTCCATTACCCAAATATCTTTACCCTTCTGCAGGAAATCTTTATCCTGTACAAACATATTTATTAATTAAGCCAGAACGGGTTTCGGGATTGTCAGGAGGTATCTATTACTATTGTCCTCGGGAGCATAATTTAGTATTTCTCAATCCTTGGAGCGATGTTGACAGCAGGATTTACGGTGGCAATCAACCGATTTTTGAGGAGTCTGCGTTTTCCCTCTTTTTGATTAGCAAACTTAGTGCCATTACTCCGATGTATGGGGAACTAGCTGAAAATTTCTGTTTCCTTGAGGCAGGGCACATGGGGCAACTATTAATGAATACAGCACCAAACTACCAGATGGGACTTTGTCCAATTGGCGGTCTTGAGTTTGACAAGCTACGATATTTATTTGAGTTGGAATCGAATCAACATCTAATTTATAGTTTTCTTGGAGGCAAGATTGACCCAGTTCAAACCAAACAGTTGTTCGGTAAATCTTCAAAGGACGAGCGGTCTATTCCACAACAACTACAAGAGCATTTACAAGGAAAATTACCCCAGTATATGCTCCCCAATGATTATGTGTTAATGGATGCCTTCCCTTTAACTGCAAATGGCAAAGTTAACCGCAAAGATCTACCTGCCCCTGAGATATTAGTACAAGAAAGAATTTTTATACCCCCCAGTACTCCTATTGAAGAGAAGTTAGCTGGCATTTGGGCAACAATATTAGAGTTAGAAGTAAATCAAGTCAGTGTTAATGATAATTTCTTTGACATTGGTGGCAATTCCTTACTTGCTACTCAGCTAATCTCCAGAATTCGACAATTTTGCCAAGTCGATCTACCTCTGTCTGACTTCTTTGCAGAACCGACAATTGCTGGTTTGGTTGAACACATTGAAGTTCTTAGTTGGGTGGGACAAGATATACAATATTCAGAAACAAATATAGAGGAGATAGAATTATGAATAATCAAACAATTGTCAAGTTCCTTTCTCAACTGCGTAAACTAAATGTTCAAGTTTCATCTAACGGAGAAAAATTACGCTGTCAAGCTCCTGAAGGTGTGTTAACAGCTGCACTGTCACAGCAGATAGCAGAACGCAAAGCAGAAATTTTGGCGTATTTGAAACAGGTCAGACAAGAAGAACATCAAAATCTTCCAGCCATTTCGGTTATCCCTAGAGATGAAAACTTACCGCTGTCTTTTGCTCAAGAAAGACTCTGGTTCATCAACCAACTTGAAGGGTCAACTGTTGCTTACAACTCGCCAGGAGTGCTCCGCATCAGCGGTAACTTGAACCTTAATGCCCTAGAACAAGCATTATCAGACATAGTCCGTCGCCACGAAGTTCTACGTACCAGTTTCCAAACTGTTAATGGCACGCCAATACAGGTCATCGATCCGAAAGCCACCTTAAACCTCAAGATAGTGGACTTACAGGAAATAGAAGTTAAAGAACGGGAAACGGTACTCCAGCAACAAATACAACAAGAAATAACTAAGCCCTTTAACCTGGAAAGAGCACCATTAATCAGATGCCGTTTATGGCAGTTATATGGGACAGAATATGTATTTTCCATAACAATGCACCACATCATTTCTGATGCTTGGTCAATAGGAATATTTATCCAAGAACTGTCTACCTTATATCGAGCTTTTACTCAGGGAGAACCATCCCCCTTGGCAAAATTACCAATTCAGTATG
>NZ_JAAHHX010000512.1:0-1743 GCF_010672065.1 Moorena sp. SIO4A1
TTTTTTTTCTAAGACATAATAGACATAAGCAAAAGGTTCATGCATAATTTTAAAGTCTCCCCGATTCATCATCATACGTTCAAAGGCAGTGGAAATAGACCGTGGATGTGACCACAGCACAACTATATTATTTTTCATTCTGAATCAAAATGATAACTGTTAACTCAAGTTGCGTATTTCAATATGTAACACTAAGCCAATACAGAATTCCTAATGAATTGAGCAGTTATTATGGCTTCATCTAAGGCTTGATCTTGTGCCTTAGACCCAGTTAACAGCTTAGCTTCACTCACTATCATAAATCTATTTTACAACAAATAAATGCGGATCAGCATAAATCCTGCATTCTTGTTTGTTGGTTGCAATTCATCTCACCGCCAAATCGAAGATTATGGCGGGAGCCTGAGGGGGTGACAAGGGGGTTGAAAGTTAGGCTGGGCGTGCCTTTGACCTTGGCGAGCGCTAGTTCCAACAGGCAAAACAATTATTGGTTTTGATTTGTGCGAGGTTGCACCTGGTGATGTTGGTGATGAGTGGGATGGCAATGTAGGAGCTAGAGTTCTGTACAAGCTTGCTTGTTTGCAGGGTGTTCAAATAAGTTGTTAACTCGAATCGAGAAATGTTCTAAAATTAGAATGTTGTGTTTTAGAAACTAATGGATGATATTCTGAGTGTTGTTGCTGATTGCATTCTCAAGGCAGAGTCTATTCTTTTCATTGTTGGAGCCGGTTTATCTGCAGACTCCGGGTTACCTACATATCGGGGTGTTGGTGGACTTTTTGAAGGTGTTCTCACTCAAGAAGGTATACCAATCGAAGAAGCTATCAGTAAAAACATGTTACAATCTTGTCCCGAAGTAACGTGGAAATATCTGTGGCAAATTGGAGCAGCCTGTCATAAAGCAAAATTCAATCGTGCTCATGAGGTCATTGCACAAATCGAGTCTTGGAAACCAGATACATGGGTATTGACGCAGAATATAGATGGGTTCGAGCGCGCAGCCGGAAGTAAAAACTTGATTCAAGTACATGGACAACTCTCCGAACTATTTTGTGTAAATTGTTCTTATATCATGTCGGGTTGAATGCCCCTGCAGCGCGCCACTTTCACCTCGGGCCACCAATGATAGAATGTCTTGCCCTCAATCAACTTCTGCTGTTGGAGTAATTGGCGACATCGACGTTCGACCAAATCTTCGACCATTTCATAGCGGTCATTGGCAAGGTTAGCTAACGGTTCATTGACGCTTAGGCCATAACCGCTCAGCGGGCTGTAACTCCGGAGTTGAGGGTGGCAGGGGTAACAGGTGAATCCCTTCTGGGACGGAGAGCTTTGTGCTCATATGCCAGCCTGCCTGGTCGAGAGGGAGAATCACTCGTTTATTTGAACCGACTCCGAAATGCTGAGAAAAATCTTCGAGCACCATTGAGAATAGCTTGGTGTTGACTTTGGGTAAAAGCCACGCCTTAGTTTCGACCGTTTGGGGTTGGACTTGCGCCATACAACCACAACCATTCTCGCTTCCAGTTAACTTTGCCTATGGGCGGAACCCCTGCTTCGATCCAGATGCGACGGGTCAGTGTGGCCGCGCCAATACGATGTTCATCCTCGGCCTTTTTCTCGACGGTAGCGTCGGGATACTCCTGTTGTACCCTCAAAACCTCGGCGGCCAGCTTTTTTTTCCACTCCTCCTGAGTTTTCCAATCTGCCTGTTGATGTTCCGGACGAGGTACTCTCAAGCGG
>NZ_JAAHHX010000513.1:0-1741 GCF_010672065.1 Moorena sp. SIO4A1
GAGTGCCACCACTAATTTTTCGACGGGTGACAAATTCTCGGATGTCAGACTCGGCTGCATTGTTGTGGAGTGGAATATCCGGATCATCAAGAACCCTCAGAAGCTGTTTCTTGTTTTTCCTAAATCCGATCAAGGTGTTATTGAGGGTGGGGTGTTGCAAATAGCACCGACCTTTAACCTCATCAAAGCGAGCCGATAAATACTTCTTGTGCTGCTCACTGGGAGTCTTTGGGTAGGTTTTTAGCTCTTGGTAATAGTCCCACAAGAGGGTTTGGACTTCTTCAATTTGGGCGCGAAACACAGCGGTGCTCCCCTGTAATTTGCGGATGGCTCGTTCAGCATGAACCCAGCACAAGGCATGGACCAGGAGATTAAACTGGCCTGCACCATCGGAAAGAATCACCAACCTCTCACTAACTCCCGCCTCAATCAAACCTCCCAGCAGAGCCGCTTCTGTGACCAACCGAACCCCCAAAGGCGTGACTATACCGATAGAATCCAAATATTGATTCCAGGCTTGGGTGCTATTGGCCAAGACAAAGGAAGTCAAACTCCAAAACCTTCCATTGCTTTTTCCCTAATTTATAGCTCTGTAAATACTTGCGGGAACACTCCCCCACGTACATAGCTTGGTTTATGGCCGTGGAGTTGCTCCAAAAAGTTGCTCCGACTCTTGCTCAGAGTACTGGCAAAGTAACTAAACCACTCATTGCCAATCACTGTGCAATACCCATTCTTACCTCCCTGGCGGGCTCCGGTATCATCCGTGTGAATGTACTTTGAGTAGCCCAAGCCTGTTTCTAACACTGAGGCTTGTTCGTGATGAAACTCCTCTAGTTTTTCGGTTAATATTCGATTAACTTGGCCTACTGAGATATCGATTCCCCAATCTTTTAGCTGTTGATATATCAACGGTTGCGGCACTCGATTTTGGTAGTGTTCATGCAAGATATAACCTACCAACTCCGGACCATAATGACCCGTCAAGCTATACTCTCGCGGCAACTGGGCACAAATAACACTCCCATCCTCTAAAACGTACTCTGCCAACAAAAATCGAATATTGTTGCGCTTTATACATAGTTCTTGGACATCATATTCCCGATACCCATTGAATCTTGCTCCTTCTGGCAACTCCTCTAGGTCTATTTTGCGTTCTTCATTGACCACGAACCCCTGTTTCTTACTGCTATGGGCAGAACCAGGTCGTTTGCTACTCTGTTGCTGAGACTCAATGCCTTGGTGCGCGTTTACTCGCTTTTAACTGGGGCTTCTTGCTCAGTTTCTTTTTCTGCCGTAACTCTTCTTCTAATTGACTGATGCGTTCGGTTAACTCTTTTACCTGTTTCTCTAATGCTTGATTCTGCTGAGCCAACAACCCTATTATTGCTTGCTGCTGTTGCACAAACAAGCGCAGACGTTCCTCCTCTGGGAGGTCGGTTGTTTCGTCAAGAGTGGCCAGCACAGGAATTTCAGTCATATTTCTGTTAGACCAGATTTACGTACTTTTGGCAAGGGGGCTGCCAACATAGATCCCTTCACAGGGGGTGCAGGGGTAATTGAGAAGTTACAAAATCGACACTAAAAGAGTTAGATGAAAACCCATTCTAGAGGTATAGCAGTCGCCATCATAGTTAGGACAAAGAAAACGAAAAGCCCTTCCACTTATCGTCCGATTTCTGTCATGCCTTTTCCTTACAGCGAAGACCTGCGCCAAAAAGTAATTCAGGCGATCGAACTC
>NZ_JAAHHX010000514.1:0-1741 GCF_010672065.1 Moorena sp. SIO4A1
AATGCTTGTGCCACGCGGGTTAACTTCTTGGACTAACAAGCCGCGTTTGACCGCCACTGCTTGCAATATTTCCAAGAATGCTCCCCAGGCTGCATCATGTATTGATTTTGCTAACTTAGTTCGAGCGAGTCCTTTGATATTTAAATTTTCGTGAGTAATTAAGTCGTATTTGCTGCACAACCAATGAGCAACCTGATAGTGAAATTCTTTCCGGCATCGGGTTAGATAGAGGTGTAACAAAGCTACTTTATGTTTAGCTTTTTTCCAGTTTTTAGAACCCTTAACGCGGCGCGACATTACTTTTTGCGCCTGAGCCAGCTTGCCCTGAGCCTTTCTATAAAATTGTGGAATAGGCACCGCTTCCCCGTCTGATGTAGTTAGAAATTTCTCCAATCCAACATCAATCCCAACAGCAGACTTAATTGAGTCCACTGGTAAAATCTCGGGTACAGTATCATCCTTCATTGAGATACAACAATACCACCCATCAGCCTTTTTGACTACGGTGCATTGCTTAAGGGTAAATCCTACGCCCTTCGGGCAAGCTTCGCTAACAGGTAATGGGCGATGCATTACAACAGGAATTGACCCAATCCGACTCAGTTTTAAAATACCATCAACCAGATGTGCTCCTGCTTTGGAACTGTTGACTCTAGGAAAAACAAACGATCGAAGTTCTCCAGATTTTTTGAACCTAGGTCTACCCCCACGCTTGCCACTGGCATCAGGCTTTCGCCACCTATCCCAAGCCTTGTTGAGACGTTGTAAGTTAACTTGTTGAGTCTCTGCGTAAATTTTTTTGTACTCAGGAAATAGCCGCTTAGTTTCCTTCAGCGCTGCCTGTTGAGTGTAGTAGTTTACCAGTTCTGGAATTTCACCAATTGGCTCATAACTCACGCTACACCTATCAATCGGACAACGAGTCCGACGAAGCCAATCCAAGCGTTGCCCCAGGGCGTAGTTCCAATGACGACGCAAAAGTCCAAGCCACCTTTCCATGATGGCGATCTGTTCGGGGCTTGGCTTGATTCGGTAGCAGTAAGTGAGTATCATAAATTTATTGTACCACTTATTGCATAAAATGAAAGGTAATTACACAAAAGAAAATAGATCGGTTTACCGTCTTACCGTACATGTTGTATTAGTAACGAAATACAGACGAAAGGCCATATCAGACCAAATCTTGATCAGGCTGAGACAAATCTGCTCTGACACTTGCGTTAAATGGGAGTGTAACCTGGTGGAATTTAATGGAGAGAGTGATCATATCCACCTAATTATTGACCTTAATCCTAGGATCGCCCCGGTCAAGTTAATAGCCAATATCAAAACTGTGACTAGTAGATTGATTCGCCAAGAATTTCCTGAGCACTTAAAACGGTTTTACGGAGACAAAAAAGTCTTCTGGACAGGTTCTTATTTTGTGGCTTCCTGTGGCGGAGTTACTATCGAGCAATTAAAAAGTTATGTCCAAAACCAAGATACCCCGTCAGGCAATTCCCCTCCCGCTAACCCTCCGGGTATAACGGGAGACCCCTTGCCTGTTTAGGTTGGGTTTTACGAGTTAAATTCCGTCGCGCATCTAAGTCTACTACCTTCTCAAACAAAGGCAACCGTCCTTCTACTCGTTGGGTCACTTCCGACCAGTTAAAGCTAAAAGACCCCAACTGTCCCTGAGAGTTGTGACAAACTACAGTAGTTTCCTGGTCACTACTGTCAGAAAAATACTTAACTTGATAGA
>NZ_JAAHHX010000515.1:0-1739 GCF_010672065.1 Moorena sp. SIO4A1
GTTGGAAACAGCAGGAGCCAAGGTCAAGGTTTTGTTAGGAGATATTTCAACTCAAGAAGATGTGGCGAAGATTTTCCAGCAGATACAGGCATCATTGCCCCCACTCAAAGGTGTGATTCATGCGGCGGGAGTGTTGGATGATGGCTTAGTGCAAAACCTCAGTTGGCAACAGTTTACTAAAGTGATGGCACCAAAGGTGGCCGGAACTTGGTATTTACATCAACTCACCCAAGATTTACCTTTAGATTTCTTTGTTTGTTTTTCGTCGATAGCTTCTCTGTTGGGAAATCCAGGTCAAGGAAATTATGCCGCCGCTAATGGGTTTATGGATGCGATCGCCCACTATCGTCGAGGGCAGGGATTACCAGGGTTGAGTATCAACTGGGGAGCTTGGGCATCAGCTGGCATGGCAGCTCGTTTAGCCAGTGGACATCAGCAGCGGCTGGAGGCTAGTGGGATGAGTGCCATAGAACTAGAAAGGGGAATGCAGGCATTGGGTTCATTGTTATCCGACTCTCCCAGCCAAGTCGGAGTGTTACCCATTAATTGGTCAAAGTTTGTCAGCCAACTACCAAGTGGAAAAAAGATACCATTCTTAGAGGCTTTGATTTCGGCTGAGCCATCATTCACCAAGAAGTCAGCATTTAGAGAGCAACTAGAAGCAGCAACAGTTTCAGAACGTCAGGAGTTATTAACAACTCACCTTCGCTCAATAATTGCCAAAACCTTAGGCTTGCAAGATATACAAAAAATAGAAATGCGGCAACCTTTGTTTGATTTGGGATTAGATTCTCTAATGGCAGTGGAATTGAAAAATCGCTTGGAGTCAAGTTTAGAGACAAGCTTACGTTCAACACTATTATTTGATTATCCGACTTTGGAAAAATTAATAGATTACTTGTCCGTTGAGGTTCTATCATTAGAGTTAGCAGTTGTGTTGGATCAGCAAGAAGCAGAAGAAGTAGATCAATCTAATTTACAAAAAGAAATAGAACAACTATCAGAATTAGAAGCTCAAAATATTTTGCTTCAAGAATTAGATAATATGAATTTCTAGGAGTATAAGACTTTAAAGATATGGAAAATATTTCGGAATCTCTAAATACTGCAAACTCTTTGTCAGCAACAAAACGGGCACTAATTGCATTAAAGGAAATGCAGTCCGAATTGCAAGCTCTCAAGTCTGCCCAGATTGAGCCAATTGCCATCATTGGCATGAGTTGTCGCTTACCTGGTGGAGTAGACTCTCCTGAAGCCTTCTGGCAATTACTCAATGATGGAGTAGATGCGATCACCGAAGTACCATTAGAGCGATGGAACATTAATAACTACTATGACCCAGACCCGGATGCTCCCGGCAAAATTTCTACCCGCGACGGTGGTTTTCTCTCAGCCATAGATGGCTTCGATGCCGCCTTTTTCGGGATTTCTCCCCGAGAAGCTCAAAGCTTAGACCCCCAACAACGCCTCTTGCTAGAACTAAGTTGGGAAGCAATAGAAAGGGCTAACATCGTCCCGGATCAATTGTTTAATAGTCTCACAGGAGTATTCATTGGCATTGGTAATAGCAATTATCAGAGTAAGCTGGCCACCTCTGAGATACCACAGGCTTATTGGGGTACAGGTAATGTGCCGAGTGCTGCTACAGGTCGTTTATCATACATCTTGGGACTCACTGGACCTAATATGGCAGTAGAAACTGCTTGCTCTTCCTCTTTGGTATCTGTACATCTGGCTTG
>NZ_JAAHHX010000516.1:0-1738 GCF_010672065.1 Moorena sp. SIO4A1
ACGGAAAGCATTTGAAGTATTACTCGATCTCCTGCAAAGGTTAGCTGAATCTGAGGGGGAACGGGTAGTGTTGATTTTGGAAAGCTTCCCCCACATCCGCTCTTGGGATCGTCATGGGGTGTGGGAAAAATTTTTGCGGAAACAGATCGAAGGTCAGACTCAGGTAAGTTATGTGCTAGTGGCAACGATCGCAGAAACCAGCATTTATCCCCATGAACCAGGGAATAATTTGGAAATCGTGCAGCTGGCTCCTTTAGCTGATGATGTGGTTGCGGCTTGGGTAACTGAAGTTTTGCATACCCAACGGCTGACCTTCGATCCGCGATCGCAAGCACTGGAAATCTTTGTCAATGCGGTGCAAGGACACTTCGGTGATGCGTCGGCACTGGTGCGACGTCTCAAGTCGGTACGAGTTTCTGATGGGCTAATTCGTGATGGCCATGTTCAGCAGGCCATCCAAGAACTGCTAGCGGACTTATCCATGGTCTTCGAGTCATTACTAATGCTGCTTCCAGCTAATCAAGCCCATCTTTTAGAATCCCTGGCCCTAGACCCTACCGACAAGCCACAAAGTCGAGATTATATTCAAAAGCATTACCTATCAAGAGGGGGTTCTCTCCAAGGAGCGATCGCTGGGTTGCAGCACAAAGGTTTGATTTATGGCTCCGAGCAAGGCTACCGACTGGCTTTACCTCTGTTTGCTTTGTGGCTTTGCAAGCGCTTGAGTTGATATAGCTTTTGTATCTGGGTTGTGAAGATACTTGCGCAAGGTAAGAGGCAATAGGCAAGAGGCAAGAGGCAAGAGGCAAAAGGCAAGAGGGGTTCGAGATCTTAAGTTTTATTGTCCAATAAAAAAAGACCATACAGCTTTACATCGCTATCTCAAGCTCAACAGATGCGTTCGTGTAGCGTGACCGTAGGTCAATCCCATTTTGAGTCTGTGTTATGCCTACTACTTTTTTGCTACACTCTGGGTATTATCTATGATTCCCAATAGAAGAAGCTTTATCCTTTTTGACTTGCCGGAGCTAGTATAAGCACACTTCAAGCCATGAACTCCCTAGATGCAATCACCCTCAAAGCCTTCTTGGTCGCCCTAACTCAGCTAGAGGATTCACTTTCAGCGGAACTTCAGGGTGAGTTAAATGCCCTTGGTAAGGAGTTTCCCTCCGGTGTTTCCAATCTTCATGTCTTGGCTAAGGGTTTGGCTCCTTTGGAACAGGCTGACAAGGTGGCAAATCCTGCTAGTATTCAAGATAATTCTGAATTCGAGGCAGCAATGGAAGCTTTCGCGATAACTCGCAAAAACTATCGCAATGCTTTTCGGGAATTAGCTCATTGAAAGAGCCTCGCTGGGTGCCAGAGCAAGCAGTAATAGCTATCCATGACGAGTTAATAGTAGAGCATGGCGGATGTTTTGGATTAAGAGACCCGAATTTACTTTCAAGTAGTTTAGCTAGACCTAAACATTTATTTGCCTACAGTGATAGTGCTAGTCTGTTTGATATCGCAGCAGCCTACGCTTTTGGTTTGGCAAAAAATCATCCTTTCGTCGATGGTAACAAGCGAATTGCTCTTGCTGTCATCGACGTTTTTTTACGTCTAAACGGATATGAGTTAGTGGCGGCAGAAGAAGAAGCCGTTATCAAGATTAATAATTTAGTAGAAGGAATAGAAAATCAAGAGTCTATAGCTACTTGGATTGCAGGCAACTCTCAGGAAGTGTAAGTAATAATAA
>NZ_JAAHHX010000517.1:0-1736 GCF_010672065.1 Moorena sp. SIO4A1
TTTGATGAAACCAGTCGGTCCATCACATACTTCCCGTTCCGTATGACCATAATCATCAAACCAAACCTTTTCCTTACGAAACAGCCGTAGTTGGTAACGGGGATACTGAGTAGAGTAGCGAATCCAGCGATTCATGAACATGACCCGCTCTGCAACGTAATAAGCCACATGCTCCTGTCGTTGTATTGCTCCCTGGCATTCGGAAAATAACTCAGGGGTCATGCGTTCATCAGCTTCAAGGATATAGACCCATTCGTACTTGGTGGGCACTTCCTTTAGCATCCAGGTGCGCTGGCGTCCGTGACTTTCAAAGGCGTGCTGCACAACTCGCACCGGATACTGATTAGCAATTTCTACAGTGCGATCGCTACTGATTGAATCTACGATAATCACATCGTCTGAGAGTAGGGCTGACTCGATACAAGCAGCAATATCTAGGTCTTCGTTGTAGGTCAGGATATAGATAGAGAACATGTCAAGCGGATCATTATCAAAAATCTGGTCAGGGTTAAAAGTCTCGACCCTACTAAGCTTGCCCACGACGGGTTACTGGTGTACTTCCCAACCCTCGCAATCCGGTCCAGCCAATGGCAATATAGCCAATTGCTAGGAGTAAGCTACTCAGACCAGTTTTAATGCCCAGTTTGAAAGCTTCTGTGGTGGCTCGTTTCTCTAGTTGAAGTTTCTGACTACGGATTTGGTTAATATTCTGCTCTACTTCTTGATTGAGGACATCAGGGTTTTCCTTAATTGCCTGCAATTGTTGTCTAACTCTGTTAGCCTGAGCTTTGGCTTGCTCAAGCTGTTGTGCTGGAATCCTACCACTTTTAATGGCTGCGTCTAAATCGGCGAGTCTCTTTTCTACCTGGGCTATACCTTGAGGACTTTTGAGAAGTTCAGTGACTTGCTGAGTGCGGTTTTCCAGTTGAACTTCGGCGCTCTTAGCTCTTTGGTTAATTTGTTCTAGAGCCTGGGAACTTTGCAAACGAAGGTTATTGAGATGCAGGGGTACCATTAGCAGAAAGACCAACCCTAGAAAACTAGACAGACACAGCACCCAAAATCGGAGATCTTGAACCGAAGATTTTGGCTCTGTGGTAGCGGTAGCAGCACTTTGAGCAATCCAATATCCAGCAAATAAAAACCCAATGCCGACCATAGGGATAATGCCTCGGTCAACAACTTGGGTAGCAAAGTTCAACTGCCACTCTGGCTTTAACAGGCTAGCTCCCTGTGGGGGAATTGCCAAAATGATGTAATCCAAAAGGGAGGAAACGATCATTATCAGCCCGACAACCTTAAGAGTCAGAGCAGTAAACGAGGAATAAACAGAATTAGTATTCATGGGCTATGAAGCGCGATTATTAGATTAACTTAATCATCGACTTGGGTAATTTACTGAGTAATCCTTCCTAAACTTACTGGCTTACTAGTTTTTGGAGTAGTTTTTGGGGTACTCAGTAAAGTTGAAAAATAGAAGAGCACGAGAGCCAACCATGGCGCTTTGCCCATATTAACCTATGGCAATCGAGAATCCTAACTCCAACATCCGTTGCTGGTGTTACGTTCTAGATGGGAAGTCCCTCCCTATAACTTTTAGGTGAGCGTCACCAGCCGCACGCCATTAACCATTAACCACTAATCAAGGTGTTAGGATAATTTCTGGTATTCTTCATTAATCAGGTAAAGCGATCGCACTAGCTGATTAAAGGTAGTCTTGTGGATGTAGTGTTCCT
>NZ_JAAHHX010000518.1:0-1735 GCF_010672065.1 Moorena sp. SIO4A1
AACACGAGTAGCAGTTATGTCCAATACACACAATCCTGTGATGGTGGAACTGAATAACTGGAACTCCCTCAAATGGAAATCCATTGAGAGGGCAGTGTTCAAGCTGCAAAAGCGTATCTATAAAGCCCTGATTGACTGACAAAAGTTATTCCGGAACATATTGGTACGTTAGTACTTTGAACTCTAGCCTATAAATTCGTTTCTCGTGTTGTTTGCGCGATGCCATAACAGGGTCAGGATCACGGTTGGAGGTGAAACTGACGTGACGAATCAGTCGCCATCCGTTTAACAGAGCAGTTTTGACCCAATCCCAGCCGATGCGGAAATAGCTGTTGCCACGTGCGCCAATGGGTGTCAACCCACCGTCGTTTCCCCGTTTCCACAACCAATGTGCCTTGTGCCGTAACATAGAGTGTAGCCAATGCCAAGATGAACCAAAGTCTCGTGCATAGCACATACACAGCGAATCTCAGACTTCTGGATGTTCCAGCCGTTAGACTGGTCGTCCAAAAAAGCCTCTTCAATATCGAATCTTAATCCGTATTCATAGAATGTTTGTAAGGTGGTCGGTTCATCACTGACGATGGCCCAAAACTCACCATTGATGTTGTTGCGCCCAAAGGCTATGTGGACCGAGCCATACCATTGGTCTTTATGCAATCCCACGTTGTGAAAACACAGTGCTTCGCCCCGTTTGAAGTGAAACTGTTTAAGTTGACACCAACCTTTGCCAGTGCGCCAAATCCAAGCATCCTTTTTCAAACGGATACGATAATGCCAATGCCATTGCTGAGTCAGGGCTTGAATTAAATCCTTATGGACAAACCCTCGATCAGCCAATAAGACAATTTTTACGTCTTTGGGTAGGCACCGAGCTGCCTGATCCAACACGTCTCGGTAGTCCTTGAATGAGACCATCGCACTACTGTGATGAAGCACTCGCCAAGCCACCGGCAAGGCACGACCCCGATAAACCACTGCCACAAGGGAGCTGGCAATACTCATCCCAGAACAATGACGTATCCAAGCTCAAGTAAAGACACTCCTGTTGCCAGTCCGCCAAGGCGGCTTGGATCAATGGTTTATACAGTCGATGTATATTGATACGAGGGTTATTGAGCCATCGACGAACCCGTCTGTGCTTACTGTGAGCATACTTTCCTCGGCAGGGCAGATAGGATATCCAGCGGGTCAGATTAACTTCACCACTATGGATCAAGGCCACCACCATCCATATACAGACCGTTAGGTGAGCTTTGTGTGCCCAGGGACTGGCTTGACCGAGCCAGGTATTCAGGGCATTGTAGAGGCGGGAGTTTTTTTTCACAGCGTTCTTATGGTTTTGAGTGGCATCTAAATCTTAGAACGCTGGCTCCCACTCAGATTTTTTTAATCCCTCAAGCATCCATCTGACAAACAGTTTGACAAAACAGTGACCGCCTTTTGTCAGTCAGTCAGGCATCAGAGATGAGAACAACACCACTCCAGATGGCTATGATACAAATTGTTACATATAGAGCTTGGATGTTAGGGTATTTAGTCTTGAGGGTATTGAAGAACTTCTCGCGCAGACTAGGGCGACTAGAGGGTTTTGGTTGGATGTCTGAAATAGCTGATTGGATGGGTTTTTTAGGGTCCATATTAAGTTTGCTTAAATTAGAACTCAAGTAAACCGATTGGGAGCAGGTCTTGCGTTGCAGAACATTTGTACTATGTCCCATGAGCGCAAGCTTAA
>NZ_JAAHHX010000519.1:0-1731 GCF_010672065.1 Moorena sp. SIO4A1
CCCTATCCAATTTAGGAATGTTTGGTGTAGACCGGTTTGATGCGATTTTGCCCCCAGGACAGGGTTCTATTTTGGCCATTGGTGCATCCCGTCCTACGGTAGTAGCTACCCCTGACGGCATGATGGGTGTAAAGCGTCAGATGCAAGTGAATATTACCTGTGACCACCGGATTATCTATGGTACTGATGCGGCAGCGTTCTTGCAAGACTTGGCGAAGTTGATTGAAACTGATCCGCAATCGTTAACTCTTTAAGCCATTAATCGTAGGGTGGGCAGTGCCTAGCAACGCCCTTTGCAAGCTTGATTATCTGTCTGGTGCACTGCCCACCCTTTAAGTTGACTATTTAAGTTGACTTTTTAAGTAGGGTGGGCAGTGCCTAGCAACGCCCTTTGCAAGCTTGATTATCTGTCTGGTGCACTGCCCACCCTACATGAACTGCTTGATCACTCAGAGGGGCGCACCGTTGTGCCCCCCTCTCAATAATATTGTTCACTATTTCCCTTAACAGTTAGCTTTTCGCAATTTCCCTCCAGCAGTAAACAAACCAGCCACAGCGATTAGACCAAGCACAGTAGAGGATTCAGGTACATCTTGTGGTTCCGATGAAGACGGTTCTGGAGGAGCGCCAAGGAAGCCCACTTGGTAGGTGGCATTGTGAGATGTACCATCTTCTAGGTTGACTAGCCCAGATGGTGTGGGAACGAAACCGTAAAGGTATTCAGTTTTCCCATTGTATTCAACCTTGACAATTTCACTAGCCCTTATACTAGGTGGTAATGGTAGTTGAAAACCAGGCGATAAAAGAGCCATCATCTGTTCCAACTGATCAAACGTATCTTCGAACGCATCTCGAGCATCAAGGTGACCTGCTAGCCCAATGCTAATGTGGCCTGTTGCGTTTTGGTTGACGTAGGAAATATTGGGATCGCTAAATCGTTGCAATCCTCCATTATCGCTAAATAGTGTATAGAATTCATTAACTATGAAATTGCTGCTAGCATAAGATCCAAGACCGTGTGCAGTTAAGGCATCACTGACCCACTCCTGACCTAAGGTTATGCCATCACTATCAAGATCACTGTTCCAGTCAGCTAATGTCAGACTGCTCAAGGTGATGTCCTTACCACCGATGTCACCGGTTAGGCTTGTGACATCGGTATAGGTGGCAAAGTCGCTGTTGCTCAGAGTTTCACTGCTGGCAAATAGCTCTACGTTTCCACCAGGGTCACTAGCGTCACCTAGCAATATAGTAGACAAAATAGCATTTGGAGCTTCATAGGTATTCGTACCGTCAGATGCATACTTGAGGTAGTCACTACCTTCCAGGGTCGCTCCCGTGAGGCTTCCAGCAACAGCTGGGGTAGTGGCGATCGCACTCATACCGGCAATAATTGAGGCCCCGAGCCACATTTTCATTACTGTGCTTTTCATTGACATGTCTCCCGATACTTTTTAGCTACCAAAATCTACTTTGCAGATTTTAGCCCACTAATGCAAGCTGCTCTCGCAGCCAGGGGGTATCTCCCAAGGCCAAGATAGGTTTTGTTCCGCTCTTGGCGCAATTATCTGTGTTTAATAGAAAACGCAACCACTATCATTAAAGCTTTGGTTTTCGGCTTCAATTCAAGGAACCAGAATGTTTTCTTTGACACTAGATTCATAATCAAAGTCTAACATATTTTTGTAGATACTGCAAGATATTTGGATAAAATCGTCAACAGTGGCTAGC
>NZ_JAAHHX010000052.1:0-46544 GCF_010672065.1 Moorena sp. SIO4A1
ACATAGGCTCTTTGGCTAAATACATCGTAATGGTTGTGTTCAATCACATTGAGAATTTTCTGATAGAGCATCAACGCAGACCAAACCGGCCAACGGGCATCACGGCTTAGGGCTCTAATACCTCTTTCTGCTTTGGTATAGTAATCCCTTGCCCGTTGAATTTGGAAACGCATTAGTTCCTGCCAACGGTCATCAACCACACCTTTGAACAAATCATCCTCAGTGTAATTAAACCGTTGCAAATCTTCTAAGGGTATGTAAATACGACCTCGTCTAGCATCCTCTCCAATATCTCGGAGGATGTTAGTTAGCTGATTGGCAATACCTAATGCGATCGCTTCTCCCACCGGATTATAGGAGTTTGTTTGCTGATCCCAGGGTGCTTTACTAGTGGAGTTGTCAACCCCCAGCACAGCACTAGACATTAACCCCACCGTACCCGCCACCCGATAACAGTAAAGATTAAGTTCATCAAAGGTTTCATAGCGACTACGGTAGAGATCCATCTGCTGACCTGCAATCATATCCCGAAAGGGTTGAATATCTATTGGAAACCGTTCTAGGGTATCGACCAAAGCCACATCATAGTCATCGATGGGATGTCCGGCAAATATAGATTCCAGATGTTCTTCCCACTGATCTAGGGTTTCAGGGGTGGTTAAAGCCGCCTGGGGACCATCAACTAGTTCATCAGTTCGTCTGCACCAGACGTATATTGCCCAGATGGCTCGACGTTTGGCTTCTGGCATTAGTAGGGTGCCAAGATAAAACGTCTTAGAGTACTTCGCCGTAATCTGGCGGCATAATTCGTAGGATTTTGACCGGGAGGCCAGGTTTCTCATGGGCTGAGATTTGGGCAGTTGGAGCATTCTTAGCAACGTTGGAGATTGGAAGCTTTCAACTTTCATCCTTCAGCCCTCAGTACTCGCCCTTGGCATGGGTGAAGAGACTAACGGGATGTCAATCTCTGCTTTCTGATTGCCGGCTAGTGGTTGAGCGCTGGTTTGTGAAAGCCTAGTGCTGTTGTTATTTATTGCCTGCGATGTCAGCTTACCAGAAAGTACGGCTCCTTCCATACTTGCTAGGTATCGTTGCATAGTGTAATCCCCGCTTAGGAAGAAGTTGGCAATGGGTGTTTCTTGGGAGGGACGGTGCTGCTGCCGTCCTGGAGTTGCCTTATATACCGAACGGGGAGTCTTAACCACGTGGTATTTTAGCAGTTGAGCTGAGTTATCAGTACCAAAATGCTTGGGGAACAGTTTCTCCAGTTCTGCTAGGGTGGCATTCACAATTTCGAGATCGGATTTGCCAATCCAATATGACGCAGGTGCTAAGACCAATTCCAACATTGAGCGGTCAGGATTAGCGTACTCTTTGCAGGTATTGCTCATGTCAGCATAGACACTAAGCAGGGGTGATCGGGAAAATAACAGATGGTCAATATCCGTCAGTTTGCGGTCAAACCACATCTGCAGGTTAATTACCGGTACCCCCTCTAGCCCATCCAGCTGTGTGAAAAATTCCATGTCACCCCAAGGTTTGGGTATCATCAGCTTTAAAGGGTCTACCGGCATAGCTGATACATAAGCATCCGCTGTCAGAACTTGATCGGGTGCTCCATTCAATCCCCGGATCAAGAACCCACTGACAGTGTTGTCTGAATTGAGTAAAAATTCTTTAACTGGGGCATTCAAGCGTACTTCTCCACCCCGCTGTGTGATATAATCAACTAATGGTTGACAGAGTCGCTCCGTGGGAGAACCATCCAAGAATGCCATCTTGGAACCGTTTTTTTCCTGTAGGAAGCGGTTAAGAGCAGTCAAGATTACAGTGGACGAAATTTCATCAGGCCCAATAAAGTTTAGTGCCTTAGACATGGCGATGAAGACTTCCTTCTCTACTCGCGGTGGTACGTTCTGTTTTTTCAGCCATTCGGAGAAGGAGTATTTGTCCATTGCTTCCACATACTTTTGCCCTTGAAGCATGGCCGGAATCAACCCTATCCCAAAGCTAATCTTCTCGGGCCAGGTCAGCATGTCGTTATTGCGCAGAATTGCCACAATCCCATTGAGGGGAGCTGGTAGATCTGGGAAGTCAAACCGGGAGTAAGTTCCAGGTTGATTTGGCTGATTAAAAATCATGGTGTGCTCTTTCCACTGCAGCCGGTCTTCAATACCCAGTTCTTTAATTAGCTGCAGCATATTGGGATAGGCACCAAAAAATATATGGAGACCAGTTTCATACCAGTCTCCATCTTGATCTTTCCAGGCTGCCACTTTACCGCCTAAAACATTTCGGCGTTCTAGGACAATCGGGGTGTGACCAGCGTCTGTTAGATATTTAGCACAGGAAAGCCCTGCTAGTCCGGCTCCAGCGATCGCAACTCGCATGTGATAGTAATACTGTAAATTTTTCGCTTAGGGGTGTTCTTTTAATTATACTTTGCATTTCGTTACATTTTACATCTGACCCCCAGGTTTTTCCGGGGGGTGGTAAGAGCGGGAAGAGGGGGAAGAATGAAATTCTCTGGTCTGATCGAATCTTCCTGACCTCCTGTGACACTCTTTCTGCAACCATGGCATGCTCCCCCCTGTTAACTCAGGTTCGAGTTAAACCCTAGCGCTAGCTTAAATCACACGGAATATAAATGGGTAGCGGTAGGATACATTGGGATCCCCAAGAATCTTGAGAATTGCCATAATCGGCAGTACCAAACTTAAAATAAATAACAGAGGCAGGAAAAGCCAACCAATCAGGATAATAGTCAAAGTCCCAAAAATTACCTCATATAGCCAGACATTGAAGTGAAAATTAAGGGACTCTTTGGCATTATCTTTGACTACTTGATCATCGGAGATTAACAAGATAGCCAGGGGAATTAACACGGAGATAAATGAGACACTAATGAAAATTGCTCCGTGACATAATGCTGATAAAAGCTTGCGCTTGTCGGGGTCATAGTCGATGTTATTTTTTTGGTCATAAACCATAATAGAGCTCCTTTATTTCGATAATGTATTCAATTTTACTTACCTATAATCATAGCATTTATCTCCCTATACTATAGGTAGTAAATTCCGTCCAAAATCAGGTATGAAATCACCACATTATTGATTAGTTATTATTTAGTATAATTAGCAAAAGTATAGAACAGGGAATGGGAAAACGGGAATAGGTGAATTCGCCTCAGGGCTCAATTATCAAGACTAGTTTTGGACGGCAAGCTAATGGTCTATTAGTCATTAGTCATTTGTAACTACGAGCAGACTCTGGTCAATCAGAAAGGACTAATAACCATAAAATTATGTCAGAATGTAAAGGAAAGTCCCCTATCTAGTCTTTTCGGATGTCCACTGAACTTGAGGCAGAATTGCTCAACGCTGTTGAACACCGCCGTAACTTTGCGATTATTTCCCACCCGGACGCGGGTAAAACTACATTGACAGAAAAATTATTACTCTATGGTGGAGCAATTCACGAAGCCGGAGCAGTGAAGGCACGGCGAGCTCAGCGCAAGGCAACCTCGGACTGGATGGAAATGGAGCAACAACGGGGAATTTCGATTACCTCGACGGTGTTGCAGTTTGCCTATGAGGACTGTCAGATTAATTTACTGGACACACCCGGACACCAAGATTTCAGTGAAGATACCTATCGCACTCTGGCAGCAGCTGATAATGCGGTGATGCTGATTGATGCAGCAAAGGGTCTAGAGCCCCAAACCAGGAAATTGTTTGAAGTGTGCAAAATGCGATCGCTTCCTATATTTACCTTTGTCAACAAGCTTGACCGTCCCGCACGAGAACCCCTAGAACTACTCGATGAGATTGAGCAGGAGCTGGGGTTACAAACCTATGGGGTCAACTGGCCGATTGGCATGGGCGATCGCTTTAAAGGAGTTTTTGACCGCCGAAGACAACAAATCCACTTGTTTGAACGCACCGCTCACGGCTCCCGGGAGGCGAAGGATACGGTAGTTAATTTGGGGGACCCCCAGATTGAACAGCTGCTAGAACAAGACTTATATTATCAACTCAAGGAAGAGTTAGAAATTCTCGATGGTGTTGGTCCAGACCTGGATTTAGAGCTGATTCATGCTGGTCAAATGACCCCTGTGTTTTTTGGCAGTGCCATGACTAATTTTGGGGTGCAGCTTTTTCTAGATGCTTTTTTGGACTATGCCCTGAAACCAGAATCTCGGAAATCCACAGTGGGCGAGATTCCTCCAACTTATCCAGACTTTAGTGGCTTTGTGTTTAAGCTGCAAGCGAATATGGATCCCAAGCACCGGGATAGGGTGGCCTTTGTGCGGGTGTGTACGGGTAAGTTTGAAAAGGATATGACTGTCAGCCATGCTCGTACTGGTAAAACCGTTCGTTTGTCAAGACCCCAAAAGCTGTTTGCTCAAGACCGAGAATCCATTGATGTTGCCTATGCAGGGGATGTGATTGGTTTGAATAATCCGGGGGTGTTTGCGATTGGGGATACGATTTACAACGGTAAGAAGTTGGAGTATGAAGGTATTCCTTGTTTTTCCCCAGAATTGTTTGCTTATTTGAAGAATCCTAACCCCTCTAAGTTTAAGCAGTTCCAGAAAGGAGTCAAGGAGTTGCGGGAAGAAGGGGCTGTGCAAATTATGTATTCCGTTGATGAGTCGAAGCGGGACCCAATTCTGGCAGCAGTGGGACAGTTGCAATTTGAAGTAGTCCAGTTTCGCCTCAGAAATGAGTATGGCGTAGAAACCAGGTTGGATATGTTGCCCTATAGTGTGGCTCGTTGGGTAGCCGGTGGCTGGGGAGCCTTGGAAAAAGCTGGGCGTTTGTTTAATACTGTGACAGTCAAAGATAATTGGGGACGTCCAGTGCTATTGTTTAAAAATCAGTGGAATTTGCAGCAAGTCGCAGAAGATCATCCAGAGTTGGATTTGAATTCTAGCGCTCCTGTGGTGTCTGGTTCTGAACCCAAGTCTACATAGCATTTATGTGACGGGGTGATAAGCAGCCTTGTTAGCCTTACTGGGTGTGGGGTGTAGGGTATGGTTTCTAGCCAACGAATCCCACTACCCCTCTAGAAACTAGAGGATCCTAGGCACGAACGAGCTGCACACCGTTAATCCTTAACAAAACTCGCGGAATTCCCCACCTTCTTTCAAGGTGGGGAAAGAAGTTAGCGTAAGGTAGGGTCGCGGCTTGAGCGTCGGCAGGTTATGCATAAAAGGTAACGGCGCTTTTGTAATAAGGCGACCCAACAATCAGGTTTCGTCTCCGGGATGGATAGCGAAACGACAACCTATGAGATTGGTGCTAAAATGAACATGGTTGCTGACCCGCCTGACTGACTAAAAGGCTACCTTAAAAACGGTCTAATTATCGGATGTTTTAGATCCCAAGGTATAAAAGTACTAGCAGAGCTCAGGGAAGAGACTTGCCCCAGCTGGTTAGCCATAGATGCTGTAATTCCAAGGTAAGTCTGTCGTAAAAGTTATACGTCTGCGGAAGGCGGATGTCTGCCTGTGGACGCTGAGTAAGACCAACGCTAGCAGGCGTGCTTTCCAATGGCTGGGAAACCCGGCCTTGGCTTGCGCCTCTGGTTGAGGCATCGGCGGATGAAGCGGGAAATCCCAAAGACGAATAAAACCGTCCCTGATTAGATCTGAGAATTGGAAGCCCCAACCTCAGTGAAACAGGTTGGGGTACTTCACTAAGACCTTCGACGCCTAGAACTACGGGGACGTTGTCTCGAATAAGAGCGCTCTTCATCCCTCAATTTACGACTAACTTGGACAAAGACATCTCGTTGCACGTAAGGATAGTCATTTACCCAAATGTCTAAGCTAGGAATATATATATCACTGGTCTGGGCAATCTTCCCTAAGTCAGGCTGATTGGACATAACCAACATCTGAGCAATTTGTCCAGGTGAAATATTTTTGTGGAGGCGTTCTAGGGGAACTTGCAGCTGACTTATAAATCCAGTTTCATCTTCGACTTCTAGATTTAACCGTCTCTCCCGGTGTTCCACAATTACCAACTCACCCCGCTGATTGACTTGTTCTTCTGTACCAATCAACTCCTCCGTCACAAATACATCCTCGATTCGACCCTGCCAGAAGCCACTATAGCCATATCGGCGCATCTTTAGGTTTCGCATACTTGCCCAATATACGGGACCCCACAACCAGTAAAGCCCTGCAGTGATCTCGAATAATACCCGGAAGGGAGCAAAAGCTGAACCAAGCATCAAAGCTAAAATTAAAATCACCACAACTGCGATTAAAGAAATTAACAGTCGCCTTAAAAAATCTCGAAACTTGCCCCAGTAGTAGCGATACTGGAGCCCCGTGGCTAGGACGGGAACGATTTGTTCAAACTTCTGGCGAGTGATCGGAATTAGCATGGGTTTTGTACTTAGTTCTTAGTCCTTAGTCTTTAGTTAATTAATCTGTCTTTAGTGTTTAGTTTTTAGATTTATTGTGATTGATCTCAATTTTGACAAATCACGAATGACTAATGACTAATGACCAATAACTCGTCACAAGATTTTCTCTAACCCATATAGTAGACCTTTGAGCTGGGTAACTTTGCGAATCGCGAGCAGTACTCCTGGCATATAGCAGGAACGGTCGCTGGTGTCGTGACGTAGGGTGTAAATTTGACCAGGGGCACCGAAGATGACTTCTTGGTGAGCAATTAAGCCAGGTAAACGCACGCTATGAATCCGAATATTGTCTTCTGCAATACTTCCCCTGGCACCTTTTAGTTTTTCGGTTTCTTCCACCATTGCCGGATTATAGGTTTTACCTGCTCCAGCCATTCGTTGGGCGGTTTGAATGGCAGTACCGCTGGGAGCGTCGGCTTTTTGGTTGTGGTGGAGTTCTATGATTTCTAAGTGGTCAAAGTATTGGGAGGCTTGCACAGCTGCTTGTTGCAGTAATGCCATACCAATGGAGAAGTTGGGGATAATTAGGCAGCCAGTGCTGGCTTTTTCAGCAAATTCTGAGAGGTCTTTGATTTGGTCGGGACTAAGACCAGTGGTGCCAACTACGGGGCGGACACCGTATGCGATCGCAGTTCGGATGTTCTCGTATATGCTATCAGGGTGGGTAAAGTCTACCATCACCCCTTGGGTTTTTTCTTGGGTAGCAAGAACTAGATTGGCTTGCAGGTCATTGAGAATGGGAATTTCAACTGGTTCGCACCCCGCAACTTCTCCGGCGTCTTGACCTAGATACTTAGGATTGGTATCGATGGCACCGATTAGGGTTATGTCTTGGGCTTGAGATACAGCCTTAATCACCTCTCTACCCATTTTTCCGGCGGCACCGTTTACTACTACTGGAATGGGATTTGAATTGGACATGGTTTCAGGATAGTTTGGGGCTCTGCCAAGGTAATTCTAGTGTATATTGGGAGTTTTGGTGGGAGTGGGCTTAGGGGATGGAACCGTGAAGACCCGAGCGGACACCACGGATAGCACTAAGGGTAGATGGGTTCAAATCTTGCTTGTAGTTATAAGCCCCCGTTATTAGCCCCCAAATTCATCCCAAATTCAAGTTTACTATGCTCTTTATCGGTGAGGCTAATCCTGAAAGAAGCGATTAGTGCTGTAGTGGTAGGGTAGGGCGTGGGTCAGCATCTGGCTGAAATGAATTGTCACGGCTATACTAGCAAAGTCAGTATATGTTTGTAACTAGCTTAATTTGGTATATGAGTAGTGCTGTTAAAGTAGTTCAACCCACAGGCATTCTAGATGGTACACAAGCTGCCAGTTTTCGTCAAGAGGTTGCTGAGCTGGTGGAATCTAACGCAGATATTATTTTGATTGATTTTAAAGATGTTACTTTTATGGATAGTTCTGGTTTGGGAGCGTTGGTACTTGCTCTGAAAACTATTCGTGCTGCTGGGAGCAAGATGTATATCTGCTCAGTTAATGAGCAAATCAAAATGTTATTTGAACTGACCAGCATGGACAGAGTTTTTGAAATCTTTTCTACACGAGAAGATTTTGAAAGCGAGGTGCTTTCTACAAGATAATTCCAGGGAAGTCTATAGGGCGATCGCCCTTGGGCGTAGCCCTTTTCAAATCCTAGGTTTTGTTTCAGTAAAGGTAGGAAGATGGTTTAGGAAAATTCCCTAACCCTTAATTAACCTGAGTTCGACATAACCAACTATCCTCCGATTTAGGATTGAGGAGTCAGGATTATCCAGTCAAAAGTCAGGATTCATAATAATTAGTTCTCCAGTAATTTTGAACATAAATTGGCAAAAAAAGCCACCAATCGTTCTTTATCGGCCCACTAACCTGGCTGAATGCTTCTGATGATTGACTGCCATTGATTATCCTGTCTCCTCATTAAAATATGCCAATTTATTTCAGGTAAATGAGGTTGATTATTCCAGGGAAAGTGTTCATAAAAAATTGATTTCCAGTAACGATAAATCATCATCAAAATAGTGTTTAGGGTTCACGGCTTCCAGAGATTTCAAAATCAAATCTAGGTGACAAGCACCATTGTGATTTTGCTTACACTCTGCCAGTAACCTAATGAAGGGCTCAAGTCCCCAAACGTTCCCATTGGATTGGTTAATCTCGTAAATCCCATCGCTGAATATATATAGGGTGCTCGATTCAGTAATTTCACAGCACTGATCAATGTAATCGGCATCTGGGAACATACCAACGGGTAAGCCAGGGGTTTTTAGACGTTGTACTTCCATCAAGGAACCATGGGTCTGAGCAATTAATATTGCGGGTGGATGTCCTGCACTAGCATAGACCAGTTGACGCTTGACCTGGTTATATACCCCATACCAGACCGTGAAGTATTTATCATTTCGCTCAGTGATCTGGAAGGTTTGGTTCAACCCTCGTAGAACATCACTCGGTTGATAGTAGTTAATCGACTTTAGAGCCCGCGACCTGAGTAAATTTAGCACTGAAAGTGTGGGCAAGGCAGCTCGTAAGCCATGTCCAGCAGCATCCAGCAGATAAATTGCCAAATGCTCTGAGTCTAGCCAATAATAGTCAAAGCCATCACCTCCCAGTTTTCGGGAGGGAATAAATCGGGTGTCGATGGTCACCGATGGTTTGATCATCCGGTCTGGAAGAATCGAACTAACATACTCTGCTGCCTCGGCTAATTCTCCCTCCAACAACTGCTTTTGGTGCTGCAAATCATGACTTAGTTGATGTAACCTCAAGCCAGCTCTGACTCGTGCGTTCAACTCTGCTATTTCGATCGGCTTACACAGAAAGTCATCTGCTCCAGCATCTAACCCCTCTACCCGGTCTTCAATGGAATTTCGAGATGTCACCAGAATAAATATGGTGGTTGAGAGTCCCGGTGTTGCCTTGAGTTGACGACAGACATCCAATCCATTCATACCGGGCATAATCCAATCGCAAATGACTAGGGCTGGACGTAACTTTTGTACCTGCACCAAACCTTCTTCGCCGTTGCTAGCTACAGCTACCTCATAACCCTGCTTGTAAAGGGTTCGTTTCAGTAACATCTGAATGGCTGGATCATCATCAATAATCAGAATTTGGTTCATGGCACTGAGGTTGTACAAATTACTCTAGGATTTATCAATACACTGACTTACAATCAGGACAGCAAGTAGATTCTGACCGGCTGAATTTCACGAAACCTTGATCAGACCCCAAGGTAAGTTAGACTGAGTTACTTTTATTGATGGCATTCCCTATTGGCATACCGGATTTATTTGTTCCTAACTTCCTTCTCTTGCACCGCTTCCGGTTTCTTCCCCCTTTTCGCGCATCTCAATCAATCTTTCCGATTTTGGGCAACAGCTTCTAGGGGGCAAGACCCCCTAGAGGGCGAGACCCCCTGGCTTGATAGAAAACGGGAAAAGAAACCCCATTTGCCCCAATGGTTTTCCCAGTGCTTCTGGCAAAGCTTCTGGAAAAAATTTTCTTTGAAGGCATTGAGTATTAGTCCATGGTAGAGGGAGATATAAATCTAGGTTAAACTGGATTCCTTGATCTTAGAGTACCCTTTGGAGAGAATCAGGCTTCAATGTGGTTGATGTATGTGGTTGATGTATGTGGTTGATGTAAAAGATTTTGAGGAATTGAAAAAATTGAAAACATCTATCCAAAAATTTCCTAGCGACCTTAAGGCGTTAGAAAAGGCTTTGGGATGGTTTGACCAGTTCAAACCATCGTCTGTTCGCCAAAAAGTCTGGTTGCAGTGCCAATTAGCTCTCGCTGAAGGATTTACCAATGCTGTTCGCCATGCTCACAAAGATTTGCCAGAAGACGTTTCCATTGATGTTGAAGTTACTTTATTCCCCCAGCGCTTAGAGTTACGCATCTGGGATCAAGGACCTCCCTTTGATTTAGAACAGCGGCTGACAGACATCAAGCAGCAAATGAACCTTGAATCTGGTGGTGGACGTGGCATCGCAATACTAAAAAAAATTGCTGATCATCTCAGCTATACCCGTACCGATGACAACCGGAACTGTTTGTTAATTGTGAAGTGTTATCAGGAATTGGGAAAGAGCGATTTAAAAACTTTTTGTAAAGAAAATGTTAACGAGTCTCGATTACCAATTGTCCGACCGATGGAGTAGGATAGTTAGATGGGTGACCTAAGTGCCTGAAACTCTGATGCTGTGCTAGTTAGACTTTTGTTGACATTTATTTATACTCAGCAGAGAATAACACAAAATCTTTAATATTCTGAGTAATTCACTATTTTGTTTGGCAACACCATACCGGGTTTGGAAGAGTATGCTCACAAAATGCGATTGACGTTCCGTCACGCTACGCGATCGCATCCAACCGCCCTTTTCGGTAACCTTACTGGCCGCAAAGACTCTCGGTTATCACGGATAACCGTTTCTGTTGCTATGGGACAGTTACTTGCACAATTATTTTGATCCTAAATAGAATTTACGGTAGCAGGCTTTGGTGAATCCTTAGCAACACGTTGACCTGTCATCACCATAGGAACCCCATTTTCAGGAGCAATCGCGAATCCACGACGAGCTGGTTTAATGATTTTGTCTTGTGCTAGGGCTAAGTGATAATTAGACAATACCTTAGCCAAAACCAGTTTCATTTCCAACATCGCCAAAGTAGCACCAATACAGCGTCGGTTTCCACCACCAAAGGGAAAATACTCATAGGCAGAGTATTGACGCTCAAGGAATCGTTCTGGTTTAAACTGATCGGAGTCTGGATAGAGGTCTTCTCGACGATGGGTTAAATAGGGACAGGCAAAAAGGGTAGTATTGGCCTGATAGTGGTGACCCATAATAGTAATTGGGGCTGTGGTAATGCGGGCGAAGATCACAAACGCCACTGGGTAAATCCGCAGGGTTTCGTAGGCTACTGCTGTGAGATAGGGCAGTTGGGCAATTGCCATCGGGTCTGGATTATCCCCTAAGCTATCAATTTCCTCTAGCAGTTTTTGGCGCACTGTCGGTAATCGATGAATCCAGTAAAATGCCCAAGCTAAAGCGGTTGCAGTAGTCTCATGACCTGCAAACAAGAGAGTCATCAACTGATCTTGTAACTCGTGATCACTCATTAACTCACCATTTTCGTCCCGAGCGGACATCATTAAACTGAGAATGTCATTGCCCATATGCTCGGGTTGCTCTCGGCGCTGATTAATCTCTTCCTGAAGGAGGTTATAAATTTCCTGCCTACGCCGCACCAACTTGCCCCAAGGACTCCAAGCCCCTAAATCTCGTTGCAGGAACTTAAAAAACAGCATACTAGAGCGCAGGGGGGAACTAGTCATATCTAGCATGGCTGCCAGGAGTGGCTTCAGTTTTTGGTAACGGGGTCCGTGACCTAGACCGAAAACCCCCTGCATGATTACCTGGATGGTAATGTCTTGCATGGCAGTACGGGCAGTAAAGGCTTGACCGATTACCCACTGACTCGCTACTTGCTCAGTAATATCACAAATCAATTGACTGTAGGAATTAATTCGTTGCCCATGAAAGGGAGGAATCAAAAGTTTACGCTGCCGCTGGTGGGGTTGACCATCGAGTAAAGTCATTGAGGTTTCCCCCAGCAAGGGTCGTAGCAGCTTATTTCGTTCACCAGACTTAAACTGGCTAGGAGGAGCGGTCAAGACTTCCTGAATTGCTTGGGGATGGCTGAGGATGACTAACGGTCCGAAACCACTTAGCCGTATGGTAAATGTATCTCCATAGCGTTCTACACACTGATCCAAATATTTCAGAGGGTCAGCAACCCAATAGATTAACTGTAACCACTCAGGGATTTGAGGACCTTCAGGCAATTTACTCACACTCGTTTTCCTCTGTTACTTTCTTAAGACAAATTCATGGTCTAACCTAACTACCATATTGCAACAAAACCTTCGGTTAGCTCATTACTATCAGAAAAGCGCTTATTGACAAGCTATTAATAGGATTAAGGGTAATCAAAACTAGTCGATTAATCCTATTCTGTTAGTCTCTGGGAATTCAAATGAAGCAAGATTTGATCACAATCTCGACAAGGCAGGTATGACAATGGATCTAGAGTTGCAGATTCTCAAGTCGTCTCAATAGTAGTCTCAATCAATCTCATCCATAAGACATTTCACTGGTTAAAACCCCAAATTTACCCTTTATACTAATTCCGCACCAAGCCAGCTGATTGTAATATTTGTTTAATACTCGTAATAATTAGAAAAGGTTTCTGAGACTATGACAGTTGGTAGCAGGGTTCCGACATTTTGTCAAGGAATTCAGTATTTTGGCAACACCATACCGGGTTTTGATGCGGCTTCTGACCAATACGGGCAACAAGCAGCGATTGCCCTGGGGCAAAATGCGATCGCATCTCCTGAGGATCCAGCAGCTGTCTTCCAGACCTTACTGGCTGCTGATGCCCTACGCTACCTAACCCTGCACATCACTGCTAGTAAATCTTCTGGTCATCCAGGGGGATTTGCCAGCATTGCGGACGGGATTGCAGCTTTGGTGATGCTGGGTTACAAAAACATTATTACTGAAGTGGGACATCATGCCCCAGGCTTCTACAGTAACATGTTTCTGGACGGCTCCCTAGAGGAGATGGGCATTAAGACTGTAGAACAGATGGGGGAACGCTTCCGAGAAATGCACGGATTGCTCGGACACCTTTCTGGTCAAATTCCCGGACTCCTCAATCCGGCTGGCCCCCTCGGACAAGGGCAACACTTTGCCATGGCCGGGGCTTTGCTTCATCCAGGGGTACTATTCCCAGTTACCATAGGGGATGGGGGCTTGGGTGAACCTTATGTGATGAGCAGTTTTGGTCACTTCTCTACGGCTTATCCCCAGGTGACTAATTTTCTGCCCATATTAGTGTGGAATGGTTACAGCCAGGAACACCATAGTATGGTTTCCACAAAGTCCAATCAAGAGATGATTGCATACTGGCAGGGGAATGGTTTCCAAGAAGTAATCTTAATCAATGCTAAGGATTACGATGATGCTGACCAACCCGGTGAGTATATCGATAGCACAGAGTTTTCGTTCCAGAAGCGGTTGGCATTTACCCAAGGGGTTTTGGAAGCTACGGATAAAGCGGCTAAATCAGCGTTGAGTGGTAAGTTAACGGTGCTGATTGTTAAACAACTCAAAGGAGCGGGAGTCCACAAACGGGGAGCGAAAGCTCACAATCTCTACCCAGGAGATACCCTGGAAAAAGATTATATTGTTAGTGCCCTTAAAGCTCGGGCGTTGCCTTCTAAAGCCTGGGAATTAGTCAGGACAAATTTTGAGCGTTCTGGAGGAGGGTCAGCAGCCCATACTGTAGTCACAGAAAAGGAATTGCCTTTACCAGATTTAGGTGAATTACCTTTAGAGGAATTTGTGATTGACGCAGACAAGAAAATAGCGACTACCGCTATGGGAACGATAGTTGCTCATGTGGGGCAAAAAGACCCTAATTTTATTATTTCCAATGCTGATGGCAATGCTGCTTCTGGAATTAATAATATTAACCAAGCCCTAAAAATTATCCACCCCACCCCGGATGAAATTTACTTCCAAGGCCCAAAAGGTCAGGTGTACGAACCCTTGAGTGAAGATGCTTGTGCTGGATTAGCGGTAGGGTTAGCTTTGTTTGGCGCTCGTACTCTGTGGTGTTCTTATGAATCCTTTGCTATCAATGGGTTACCCATTTGGCAAACCGTTACCCAAGCCATGGCAGAATTGCGCCGTCCTACTCCGTCTACTATTACATTATTTACCGCTGGGGCACTGGAGCAAGGACGCAATGGTTGGACTCACCAGCGTCCTGAAATTGAAAATTACTTTGCTGCTATGATGCGCAATGGCAATATTTTCCCCTTGTTTCCCTGTGATGCTAATAGTATCCAAGTGTGTTATGAGTGGGCGCTGAGTACTAAGAATAAAGGAATTACCATTACTGCTAGTAAGTCACCCTTACCGGTGCGCACGACCTTTGAGCAAACCCGTCAAGGATTGCGAGATGGTGCAGTGGTGTTGCATGAAACTAAAGGTAGTAAAACTGTTGTGTTTGCGGTGATTGGGGATATGAGCCTGATGCCAGTGTTTGATGCTGCTTCGGATTTGGAAGAGCAAGGGATTGGGGTGCGGATTGTTTCGGTAATCAGTCCCCGCCGCTTGTACCGTCCTGATGATACGGCTTGGAAAACCTGTACTGAAGCTGATGGCGGTTTCTTAGATGATCAGGGGTTTGAACAGCTGTTTGGTGGGGATGGGTTGATTGGTGTTACTGGTGGTACCAGTGCGATGCTGGAACCGATTATGTTACGTAGTACTTGCCAGCGGGATGTGGTGGCTTGGAAGCGTGGTGAAACGGCTGGCAGTGCTGGTCAAATTATGGCGTTTAATGGTTTGACTGCTGAGGCTTTGGCTAAACGAGCGATTGACTTGGTTGGTTAAAATTTAGTTGGCTAGAATTTTTTGGTGTAGCCCTATCTTTAAGGATGGGGCTGCACTAATCAAGCCTCGCTGCCCGGAGCCAAGACTAAACGTTAATAGTTGTTAAATTAAGGCAGATTCATGTTCCAAGAGATTGCTGCTCAGATTGCTTTTTCCCCCTCCTTTCCCTATTTAGCCACAGCTCTAGGGATTACTAGCATCGGGGGACTACTGGGCTGGGGCTGGTGGCAACGAAAAAATACTTACAAATCTCTAGAGTTACTGCCGTGTCCTCCCAAACACTGGCTATTGGGAAATCTTCCTCAGGTATTAGCAGCAGTTAAACAGAAAAAATTCTTCCAATTATTGTTTGATTGGAGCAAGCAGCTAGGCCCGATTTATGTTTTATGGATTAACCCTCCAGTTCTGGTTTTGAGTCAACCAAAGGTGATAGAAAACACCATTGTGAATGGCATCAAAGATGGCAGCTTAGGTAGGTGTAAGCAATTGCGCCAAGTTTTCAACGACCTTGCTGGTGCTCCCGTTCTTATCGGAGAAAACGGGAGTGAGTGGCAGTGGCGACGGAAGGCTTGGAATCCTCAATTCAATTCTAGTGGTCTGTCCAAATACTTTGAGATTATTAACCTTGCCTGCGAACAAGTAATTGCCAGACTTCTGCAAGATGCACCGCAAACAGAGGTAAAGGTCGATTTCCTGTTTGTGGAACTAACTATGAGGGTGATTTTCTGTTTAGTGGTGGGAATTCCTGTAGATGGAAAATCCTCTAGTTCTGAAGGTCCACCCCTCGATATTCTTAAGGCTCACGAGGCGATGTCTATTATAGGATATCGGGTCTTACGGTTATTCGCTGGGGAGAAGATATGGATGAAATATTTGCCCACTAAGGCTTCACGAGATTACTGGAGAGCAATGGCATATTTAGAGGGTTTGATTGGTCCGAGAGTGGAATTAGCCTTGAAGATGAGAGCACAAAACCCGACTAATTGGGGGCAGGTAAGTCCAAACTTCCAGGAATCGATGTTAGTGAAAATAGCGGCTAAGGAACCAAAATACACTCGGAAAACACTGATAGCAGAAGCGATTGAAATCTTGATTGCTGGTACTGATACCACAGCTCATACTTTATCCTTTGCGGTAGCAGAGTTAGCATTAAATGCCAGGGTTTTTCAGAAAGCACAAGCTGTGGTTGACCAGAGTTGGCAAAGTAATGGTGGTATTAATACAGAAAGTCTGAAAAAACTGACTTACATCAGTGCCATTATCAAAGAAACTTTGCGCCTTTATTCAGTCGCCGAAGGTTCCACTTCCTTGGAGGCTGAAGGTGAAACCGTGATTGAGGGCAACTTGATTCCTCGTGGCACGATTATCTCCTGGTCAATACTTGGTGCTGGGCGAGACCCAGAGGTCTATGGCAACCCCGAGGAATTTTGGCCAGAGCGTTGGTTAGACCAGGGCAAGGGCAGCAGCCCACTTCCAATGATCACCTTTGGCTCAGGTTCTCATCGTTGCTTGGGAGAGCATCTGGCCATGGTGGAAGCAACGGTAATGCTAGCCATGCTGCTCCGTTATTTCGACTGGGAGTTGGTCAATGGTCGTTCATCTGTTGAACAGTTAGAACAGAACCTTTTGATTTATCCGTCCGATGGGATGCCAGTGCGTTTTAAGCCTAGAGACTTGCAGTGTATTGAGGAAACTTACTAGGTTTTAGGGAGTAGGGAGTAGGGAGTAGGGAGTAGGGATTAAGGGCAGTCATGGGGGTTTCCACGGGGCTGATAATGGTTTTTGGGTAACCTATCTCTTAATAAGAGACCTTCATGATATACCCAGTCGTGCCCCTGACCGTTAACAGGTGTGCTCCTCTTAACGGTAAGGTGTTAAGAGCATGTTAAGCTTATAGATTAAAAGGCTCCCGACCACTATCTTATCATAGGCACGGACAACTATGCGACCTGATTTGCAGGACTTGGTGATTTCAGAGGATTATCTAACCAATTTGATTGGGGAGAAGCCAGAGCGAGTCAGAGGTTTTTTCCTAGAGAAACCAAAAGAACCAGGAGATTTCCTGATCAAATTGGGTAGAGGGTCCTTTCTATGGCTGAAATATAAGGCAGTTAGACGGCTGGTGAAAGAGGTGGATCGATACAATACGGTGATTAGAGCTGTACACATTAATGATCAATTGGAAGAAGCTGGGAATCCAGGTGTTGGTCTCAGTAATCGGGAGCGAGTGCTCGAAGCCCTTAGGGTGATGAAAACGGATTTAGTGCGTGCCTTGAAGACAGAACGAATTCTCAGGGAGAATAAGCAGTTTATTACTAAGAATCCTCAGCTATTTACTACTAATTTAACCACCTTGACCGCCCTGCACTTGAGTGATCAGGCCAGTGAGTATGGACGAGTGCTAGACCAAGCCTTGCAGGTGGCAGTGGGGGTGCAAGAGGAAATGAGAAAATTGCAGAATCAGCGTTAGTGGACGCTAAAGTATTTAGTTTAGGGAGTCGGGAGTCGGGAGTCGGGAGTCGGGAGTCGGGAATAGGGAATCGGGAATCGGGAATCGGGAATCGGGAATCGGGAAAAATCCTGTGTACCTGAGGTGCGACCCGTGGGGAATTTAATTCTTAATGGGTCAAGGGCACCTGATAGTTATGACAAAACCTGTCAGAAGAGCAAATATTTAGTTAAAGAATAAAAGCAACTGATTATTGCTGTTATTAAAAAGCGATAATAATTAATTCTATTACCCCTTGGATAATATTTAATTATTTAAGTTACCGTAAAAAAATAGGTTAATTTTTAAGTTTTAATAGTAGTATATCGATTCCATAGTTGAGTGGTAATTCTAAGAATAGATGGCAAAAGCATAGGTCTGGCATGACGCTTCATTGTCATTATTCATTCAGAGAATTACAGGAATTGTACAATGCCTTATCAAAATATTACCGGTACTCTCTCCGAAAGAGATATCCAAGAAATCAAAACTGCCCTACAAACGATTGAATAAAAGCTGCCTTTCTTAGTTAATCTAACGGCTGAGGAACGACGCAACATGTTTAAAATGGGTTCAAAAAGTCTATCCTTTGTGAATAATAGCCTCACTGCTGCCCAATCTAACCCCAAAATTCTACCTGCTAGCTTTGACCTAGACGAGTTTGTACGGGACTATCAGCTCGCTGTGACTCTGACCGATGTCTTATTCCAACTGCGACAGTTAACTGAAAAGGTGGATGATACCTTAATGGCAGTCAGCTCTGAAGCGATGAACAGCAGTCTACAAGTCTATGATTACATCAAGACGGCTGCGAAAAGGACTCCCGGTCTAAAAACCATTGCCGAGAGTTTAGGGAAACGCTTTAAAAAAGTTAATCGTAATAAGTCTGCTAAAGCCAATTCTCAGGCTTAGGTTCCAACAAGGCTTTCGGTCGAAGTTCTGAGCTTCGTGGACGAGCCTCTGAGCTTCCTGGACGAGCCTCTGAGCTTCCTGGACGAGCCTCTGAGCTTCCTGGACGAGCCTCTGAGCTTCGTTTATATCCCCTAAATCCATAATCAGGACTTACAGACCAAGACCCTTGAACCCGTTTATCCTGATCCATCAAAAGCTGACATCGGTATCATTACGGTCAATAACCCGCTTGGCAGATTAGTCCTGATTATGTTGCTCGATCCTGTGCTAGGCATGATCCATAACATGATCCATAGTTAGTATGGATCATCAAATGAAGTACCGACATTTGCTTCTAGCCACTTAGCGATCGCGTAGCGTGACGTTCCGTCAATCGCATTTTGGCTTTCTTGGTCTGTTGCTAACCTTTCCATCATTACCACAACATCCATTTATGGGACATCTAGAGAATATCCATTTACTTCAAGGAAAGTTGCCATCACTGGGAAAGCGACCCTTTTATTGCCATCTATAAACGGATGGTTTTTTGCCAAACCATATCCATAGGCTGCTGCTAAATCAAATAAGGTTGGTTGACCATATGCAAATAGATGTCTAGGTCTGGCTAAACTAGCCGATAGCAGATTTTCGTCCCGAATTCCTGGACTTCCCCCATGTTGTGCAATTTGATCACTATGAATAGCTCTGGCTATAGCTTCCGATCTCCACAGCGGTTCCCTCACTTAGCCAGCTCCCTCAACGCATTTTCATACCTCTTGCTGACTTTCTGATAAGCTGCCATTACCGTTTCAAACTCAGGGTCTTTTGTGGTGATTTCAACACCATCAGCGGTTTCTGTGATAAATACAGTATCTCCTTGGCCTTTCGGCCACGCTACGCGAACACCAACATTAAGCTGTTGTAGGATCTCGTCAGGTAGGGTTATCCCTAAGGAATTACCAATCTTATTAATTTTGAGCTTGTACATAGTGTAAAGGGGGCGTTGCTGAATTAAGGAATTAATAGGAGTCGGGTGGGCATCCTACCTGCCGGAAAATTGTAACGGGCAAGATGCCCATTCCACCAAGATACCCGTTCTACAGCTATCGGTCACTCCCGATTCCCCATTCCCCATTCCCGACTCCCGATTCCCGACTCCCGACTCCCTACTCCCTACGGATCTATAATAATACATAAACCAAACAACAACTACCAATAACATGCTGGATTGGTTAGCACTTTGGGGACTTTCTAGTGCCGGTGGCTATCTTGCCAAAGAAGTGATCGGTCCCTTGGCCAAAGACGCTCTAGAAGACTACACTAAGGATTTTTTCAAAGAATCTATCAAAGATTATACCGGACTATCGGATCAAGATACCCAGAAAAAACTCTTGCTTAAAGCCTTAAAAGCTTTTGTGGCTTTAATGGAAAAGGAATTAAAAGTTGCTGACCTATCTAAGCAAGAGGTAAAACAATATACTAAACCCCTCAAGCAGTATATTAATAACCAATCCATTAAAGCTATCCTGGGAAGTGCCTTTAACTATGGCTGTAAAGAAATAGATACCGAAACATTAGCCAAGACTTGGGTTGAGCTGAAGTTATTACCATTACCGGAAGAATTTCGTTGGAAGTATATTGGTAGACAATATCTCAAGCAAGTACAAACTATCATTAAGCAATCGGATAAGTTACGGCCTATCCGCAATTTCGAAAATATTGAAGCGATCGCCAAAAACACTGAAGCTACAGCAGGCATTATCCCAGACTTTGACTTAAGGGAATATCAAGAAGCAATCCTAGAACGCTATGGTAATGTCAAATTAGATAGTTTAGATACCGACGGCTCTGCCTATAATCAACTAAAACTCTGGAATATATTTATCCCCCAAAATGTGCGAGAGGTTCATGACTTGATGCCAGAGGCGATTCATGAACTTCCTAAGGATTATGATCAAAAACTGCTAGAGACTGGTCAACTAGAACAGGAAATTGACCAACAGGAGCTGGAAAAAGCTAAAAAGCTTTATTATCAACAGCCAATTAAATCCGTATTGGATGTGATCAAGGACTCTCAACGCTATCGGTATTTGGTAGTTTTAGGAGACCCAGGCTCTGGTAAATCTACCTTGCTACAATATTTAGCATTGGAGTGGGCAAGAACAGATATAACTACTGCCTTTTCTCTACCAATTCCCTTACTGATTGAATTACGCACCTATATCCGGAATCGCGATAGTGGACAGTGTAATAACTTTTTGGAATTCTGTCATCAAAGCAGTGGCTCTATCTGTCATCTCAATCAACATCAAATTCATGACCAGTTAAAAGCTGGTAATGCCTTAGTGATGTTTGATGGCTTGGATGAAGTGTTTGATTTAGGGAAACGAGAAGATGTGATTACGGATATTCATCGCTTTACGAATAAGTATCCCAAGGTAAGAGTAATTGTAACATCTCGGGTAATTGGTTATAAACCCCAACGGCTACGGGATGCTGAATTTCGTCATGTTATGCTCCAAGACTTGGAGTCGGAACAAATTCAAACCTTTATCGAGCACTGGCATGATTTAACTTTTACGGATCAAGCCGATAAAGTTAGGAAACGGGAGCGCTTACAAAAAGCAATAGACACATCCTCCCCCATTCGACAACTGGCGCAAAATCCCCTATTACTAACGATGATGGCAATCCTGAATCGCAATCAAGAATTGCCTCGTGACCGTTCTGAACTCTATAACCAATCCTCTCGATTACTGCTCCATCAATGGGATTATGATTATGACCCTTATGGAAATGAGGCAAAGTTAGTCCGTGATATTCGCATTAAAGCTGTAGTAGCAGTAGCCACCCATTGGCAAGACCACCCAGATACCTTGCCCCTACTTCAAGAATTGGCTGGCTCTGATACTGATCTAGATCTGCGAGTTACAGCAATTAAACAGTTAGCTCAAGGTTACAAAGACCACCCAGATGCCTTCGCCACACTTCAAGAATTGGCTCGCTCTGATACTGATTCGTGGGTGCGGCGTACAGCAATTGAACAGTTAGCTCAATGTTACAAAGACCACCCAGATGCCTTCGCCACACTTCAACAATCGGCTCGCTCTGATACTGATCTAGATTTGCGAGTTACAGCAATTAAACAATTAGCTCAAGGTTACAAAGACCACCCAGATGCCTTCGCCACACTTCAACAATTGGCTTGCTCGGATATTTATGTGTTAGTGCGACGTACAGCAATTGAACAGTTAGCTCAAGGTTACCAAGACCACCCAGATACCTTAGCCCTACTTCAACAATCGGCTCGCTCTAATACTGATTCGCGGGTGCGAGCTACAGCAATTGAACAGTTAGCTCAAGGTTACCAAGACCACCCAGATACCTTAGCCCTACTTCAACAATCGGCTCGCTCTGATCCTGATTCGCGGGTGCGACGTACAGCAATTGAACAGTTAGCTCAATGTTACCAAGACCACCGAGATACTTTACCTCTACTTCAACAATCGGCTCGCTCTGATACTAATTGGGAGTTGCGAATTACAGCAATTGAACAGTTAGCTCAAGGTTACCAAGACCACCGAGATACTTTACCTCTACTTCAAGCATCGGTTCGCTCTGATACTGATTCGTGGGTACGAATTACAGCAATTGAACAGTTAGCTCAAGGTTACCAAGACCACCGAGATACCTTCGCCCTACTTCAACAATCGGCTCGCTTTGATACTGATTCGGATGTGCGAGTTACAGCAATTGAACAGTTAGCTCAAGGTTGGCACGATCGCGTAGCGTGGCCTACGGCCAATCAGCCTTGGTTATTTGAATTTTTATGCGATCGCATTCTCCATGACCCCTTTGAGCGTAAGGAACGCTGGGATGACAATCCTCGACAAGCAGCCCTTAAGGCCATCCTCGAATATTATCCTAACCATTTTCAAACCCGATCCTTATTGCAGGATAGAGCAGACCATGACTCCGATCCTAAACTGCGGAAGTTTGCTCAGAAGGAATTAGTCAAATTATCGAGCTTTTCATAGTAATCAAGTATATAGCAATTATCATAGCTATAAAAATTGCTATACATAATAAAACAATTAACCAAAATACCTATGAAAGCAATTCTATACACAAAATACGGATCACCCGATGTTCTTCAGCTCAAAGAAATAGAAAAACCCATCCCTAAGGAGGATGAAGTATTAGTAAAAATTCATAGCGCATCCGCCAATGCAGGTGATTGGCATTTACTCAGAGGAGAACCCTTATTGATCCGCATCATGGGCTTTGGACTCCTAAAACCAAAAAACCAGATACTGGGAGCAGACATAGCAGGGCGGGTTGAAGCCATTGGCAAAAACGTAAAGCAGTTTCAGCCAGGTGATGAAGTATTCGGGAACCTATCCGAGGGTGGTTTCGGGGGTTTTGCCGAGTATGTATGTGCTAAGGAAAGTGCATTGGTGTTGAAACCCGCCAATATCACCTTCGAGGAAGTGGCAGCAGTACCGGCAGCAGCACTCACCGCCCTGCAAGGTCTTCGGGACCAAGGGCAGATTCAGTCAGGGCAAAAGGTTTTAATTAATGGTGCCTCTGGTGGTGTAGGTACCTTTGCCGTCCAGATTGCCAAATCCTTCGGAGCGGAAGTGACTGGCGTGTGCAGCACCAGGAATTTAGACATGGTGCGCTCCATTGGTGCAGACCATGTGATTGATTACACTAAAGAAGATTTTACCAAAAATGGTCAGCATTATGACCTAATTCTTGATGCTGCGGCCTATCGTTCCATTTTGGATTACAAGAATATATTAACTCCCAACGGAATTTATGTCTTCGTCGGAGGTTCCACAGCTCAACTTTTCCAACTTATGTTCCTAGGACCATGGATTTCCATGACCGGAAGTAATAAAATCGTGTCCCTGTTTATGGAACCAAACAAGAAGGATTTGGTGTTTATCAAAGAGCTTCTTGAAACCGGCAAAATAGCAGCTGTTATCGATAGAAGATACAGCTTAAGTGAGGTGCCTGAAGCTATCAGATATCTTGAACAAGGACACGGGAGAGGTAAAGTTGTAATAACGTTGGAAGAGTAGGGAGTAGGGAGTAGGGAGTAGGGAGTAGGGAGTAGGGAGTAGGGAGTAGGGAGTAGGGAGTAGGGAGTAGGGAGTAGGGAGTAGGGAGTAGGGAGTAGGGAGTAGGGAAAAAATCCTGTGTACCTCATTAGGCTAAAAACCGCTATATAGGTAAAAACCAAAGGGCAAAAGGCAAGATTTTTAAACTAGTTAAGTTGATTAATATAGTGTTTTCCCTACTTATGAGGTACACAGATTTTATTCCCTATTCCCTATTCCCTGTTCCCTATTCCCTATGCTATCCCTTACCAAAGTAAAACCCTAGGATTCCTCCTCCACCGGATTATTAGCGACATCAAAAACAATCACAAATTTAGCATCCGGCATCAGCCGTTTCAGGGCTTTCAAATGACCCTCGGCATCAGAGCGATTGCGGAATCGACCAACAACGACTCTCTGCATTTCGGGTAATAGCCGCATGATCACCCATGGATAAAGGCGTTCAGAATACGTCATAATAAAAGTATCTCCTGTCATAGGGGACCCAAGGCTAGCCCGTAGATTTGAACTGGTTCCGGGCTAGCTCTTGACGCGGATGTTTTACCAACCACTCTTTTATAATAGCACAAATAATCTTTGATTGTAGCATATTTTGAAAATTTTTGTAACAAATTGTAGGAAGGAGGTAAAAGGGAATAGGGTCAAGATATCTGAGGAGTTTTTTGGGGTTTTGGTGATATCGTGATCTAGTTAGAGGTGGTATAGAAAAAATGCGATCGCTTTTTGAGAGCTTACTTATTTATAGTCATTACAATCCTACTGAGTTAACCTTGATAGAGGGCTGAAGGGGGGATGAAGAAGCGATCGCAGTATTTGGATTTTATGCCAATCGGTACAACTGAACTAACCAATGCCTGGGGAGTCTCTGCTATAATTATAAAATTATGCAAAGTTAATTCATAGATATGGGTTTTCGGGCTAAGAGTGCACAGGAAGTATATCGTTATGCTTTGAGGCTAGATGAGCCACATCGGAGTCTTACAGATAGGTTTGGCTTCAGCCTCGTTTTTGTCAATGATGGTTCGCCAGTGTGCATAGAATTCCTGCAACGTTATTTTGTTGACTTATGCCATCGAACAGCAGACCGCATTCGTTTTATCTTTTTTTCTAACCTTGATGAGCGAAAATTAGAACGAACGGTCATGAGAAGACGCGAAAGTCGGCTTCAAATCATTCTTAGAAGAATGCTTACTTCGGTGAGACGTCGCTATCCTTATTGGCAAGATGAATATCTTGACATGGAACCTTGGGATGAATTGCGACCAAGAGGATTTGATCCTGTTCATTCCCCTGAGCGAACACTCAGAAATTTAAATTGGAGGATTCAAAAACTTTCTACTGTGCCAGGAGTTAAAGAAGCATTTCGTTTTGCCCAACAACTAGGCATAGGTCGTCATGTTCCCTGTATTGTGGCATTTAATGATATTGGTTCTCTATCAGTTGATGTGATGCCAATCAGGGGAATGACTCCTAGGGAGATTTACGACCATGTTAGAGAATGGGTTGACAGTTTTTATGAGAAGAATCAGGTAATTTTTGATTATTGGTCAGAAGTTGAAAGAGAAATTAACCGGTTACATAAAAAATCGCAAATTCCTCTGCATAAAATTAATGAATGGGAATATCACTGTCGAAAGCTTTGGAATGAGTTAAGGATTATTGCTAATGTCATTTCTGAAATTTCATTACTAAATTACAATGATAGAGTTGAGTTTTTCCAAATAATTAATAAATACATTAGAATTAATGAATACATTAGAATACTCCCTAATAAAATTATTAAATATGTTAAAAATTTTCAACAAAATAATTATAACTATAATCCTTGTAGCAATCAAGTAATTATAAATAATTTATTAGATTTAGAAAACAAGTTGGTAAATAATCTAGATTTTGAACAACTATATAATCAATTAAAAATAATTCGTGAACAGCCAACATTTTATAGAAAATATTGTCAGGAACTTATAAAGTATCAAACTATTATTCACGAAAGATATATTCTCACTAAGGAGGTAAAATGGCCTGTTTACGAATATTTGGACTGGTGGAAAAAAGCTGCAAATATCGGACTTAGTTGGAAAAAGTTTAAAGATACTCGAAATGCTTGGATACATATTCTTGATCCATCTTACCATAATGTTCGGATTCGGGATGAATTTAAGTATATTTTCCAGTTTATTCGCCAGTTTCCTTTATCCATAAATCCTAATGAAGGTGCTGAAGCAGCAATCCTTGAACTTGCCAAATACTATACTGTTGATCCAGAGAATCAGCAGTGGCTTATTGCTACAGAAGAGTTTCGTGATCGGATAATTAACTACATCAATATAATCCAGAAAACTTGTCCAAGATGGCTCATAGAAAATAATCCAAATCTAACAATTCGTGATGCAATTCCCTTAGGGAATGAACCAGGGAGTTATGGTAAGATTGATAGTTTGCCAAAAGATCATCCATTACTCACTACAATCACTGCAATTTCAGAAAATCATGAAAGTCGTGATCAACAGAATAAACTAATTGCTGATGAATGTCGTAGTCAATGTTTACAAGCAATCAGAAAATATATTGAAAAATATACATTAGGTGATGATGAATTTAATCAAATGCGTTCTAATTTTATCAATCTTCTTCGGGAACATAGAAATCAATTAGAAGCTAAGGTTAATAAAAGTAAAGAATCAATCCTTTCAGTCGGTTTATTCCAGAAACAAATAACTCCTGAAGAAATCCAGAAACTTAAAAATGAACTAGATAACTATCAAGCTATTGTGAGGACAATTGTTTATCCTCACAAAGCAGATCCTAAAATTATTAATTTATCCGTATCCCAAAAAAAATTAGTAGAAGCTTTTGGTTTAAATTATACAGATCGAGATCTATCCAATAATAATATAAATCAAAATTATATTAATAATTTAAAACAAAAAATTGATGTTATTCCAAAAAAAGAACAAAAAAATTTAGAACGATATAATCAGGTTACTGAAATAGCTAAACTAGCTTCTCCACAAGATGCTTTATCCTATGCTTTAAAAGAAACAATTCCTCCATCCATAATTGAAAAAGCTTTTACTAATCCTGAAAACATAAATTTTAATGAAAATATTGGTACTTTAGTAAAATCTGGTAATATTGTTATACCATTACTCAAGTTAACTGAAAACGATTTAACTAAAGTTATTAAGGTACTTTCTAAATATACAGACCATCTTTTTATAAAATTTAATGACAAAACACACCCTGTTGAACAGATTATGATTTTGATTGGGGCAGATGTTATTCCAGCACTGAATCATATACAAAATATAAATATAAATATTAACCAAATTAAGGATAGTACAATGATCAATTCACAAACTAAAATCTTCTCTGAATTAGAGCAAGATGATATTGTAAAACTTGAATTATATTTATATAAAATATTTACAAATATTGATTCTATACAAGGAAGGAAAGGGCTTCTAAGTAACGGGGGCGTTAATCAATATTTTATTGGTAATCTTGATTTTAATATAAATATTAGTGAATTTATTACCATTTTAGTTGCAAAATTTAAACAATATAGAGTTTCTAGTCGAAAACCAGATTATCATCCTCTCATTAGCTTTTTAGAGTATCTGATTGAACAAGGAGAAAGATATAATTTAGATGATCAAGACATAGATATTTTATGTAAAATACTGGCTTTTGGTAAACAAAAACTTCAATTATTTACAACGGAAAATACCCAAATTAAACCTAATTTAGTTATTTCTAAAATTGGAAATTCAGAACCCGTTATTGGTATAATTACGGCACTACCAAAAGAATATGTAGCTGTTCAAGCTGTATTTGACCAAGGGCAAGAGGAAAAGAAACCAGGAAAAGGGGCGGGGCGACGATATTGGTTAACGGATGTTGCCGATAGTAATGGGACTCCTCAAATAGTAGCTGTAACTTTAGCTGATATGGGAAATAATGCAGCAGCCATGGGAGCAACAACTATGTTGTCCCATTATCCTATGGTACAATCAATTATTATGTGTGGGATTGCTGGAGGTGTTCCTCATCCTACCAAAGTTGAAGACCATGTACGTTTAGGTGATATTATTGTTTCTAACAAGAAGGGGATTGTGCAGTACGATTTTGATAAGGAGTCCCAACAGTTTACGGAAATTCGTGCTATGCCAGTTCCCGCTAGTGCAGAGTTAGTGGAAGCTGCAAAATATTTGCGTGTTAATGAAATGTTAGGGCAACGACCTTGGGAAGATGTTATTCTAAAAGCCTTACAAAAGCTAAACTGGCAACGTCCCCCTCAAGAAACGGATCTGCTTCATTCTTCTGAGCAACCAGATCAGGTAATTCCACATCCACAAGACTCAAAAAGACTCCAAGATCAGCCTAAAATTTTCTTAGGTGCCATTGGTTCTGCGAATAAACTCCTTAAAAATCCGCAGAAACGCGATATGTTACGGAAGCAATTTGGGGTTAAGGCTATTGAAATGGAAGGTTCTGGTGTTGCGGATGCCACTTGGAATCATGGAATAGGTTATATTGTGGTTCGTGGTATTTGTGACTATTGTGATTCTCACAAATCCGATACTTGGCAACAGTACGCGGCAGTCACAGCAGCTGCTTATGTGCGTACTTTATTGAGTTCAATGTGATGTTAATTAAGGGTTTAAAGTGGTTTCAACCACTTGTCTCAATCTTTTCCAGACTATTTCTCCTTTGAACTTTTCCCAGAATGATGAAGGTTGGTCATAAAAATAAAGTTGTTCGTCACTTAAGCAGTAAACAACAGGTACTCTGTACCATAATGTATCTGTCTCAAAATCCAAAGGATTTTCTGTTCGTATACTCTTCTTAATTTCTGGTTCTAAATCCTTAACAATAGCTATAGCAAAGCAAACATTAGAAGGAACTCTTGCATTAAGAACTTGTCCAAAACTAGATATAGTAGTTTTTTCTTTTCCATAGTCTAAGCATTGACTAGAATATTGTTGTAAAATTTTACTATTAATAGAGGGTAAGTAAGAGAATATGAAAAAAGCATCCCCTCTCATATTAAAGACTCCGAAAGGAATTTCAAAATTAGGAATTTTACTGACAAGCTTAAATTGTTGTTCTTCATGTTTAACATCATACTTAAAATCTAAACACCCTTGATATCTTAATTTTTCTTCAACCTTGTCCAAATAGTTATCAATTTTATCGTTAGTTTCACTAAAATTAGGATCATCACTAATTTTAGTGACTAAAGTTTTTATTTGTTCTCCGCCAATAGTACGGATTTTTTGAAATAGTTTGAGATCTTGTTCAGTTAAGTTATATTTTTGTGGAGGTTGTTGAAGGATATATTGTGAAAACAAGAGTAGGGGATGATAATATGGGTTTTGAAGGGATACTCGATAGTCTTTAAACTGAGAGACTAAACTAGTGATAAATTCATTAATGTTGGAATTAAAATTTAGCCTATTAATAAAGTATTCATCAACTCCAGCATTGGTAAGAATACCTCTTCTTCCTGCAATGCCATCAATATTAATAAAGATATTTAGTAATGATGCTTCTAGTTCGACAGTAAGATAGTCTTGTGATAGATATGAGAATATTTTAGTGTTTGGCACTTTCCTTAACCTCCACTAATTTAGTTTAAATTTAGTTTATAAGTTTTGAGAGTCGTCAGCATCCTGAAGGTTGGTCATAAAAAGCAAGGTTTCCTTGATTTTGCTATACACCCACTTCCCACTCCTTACCATGACTAGAGAATTTACCCCTCTCATAAATACTCCCTTTGGGGTGCATCTCTTCCTTCAAGTCAGTGAGATGAGCACGTACTGCCATGTATTCACCTTGAATTGCTATGAGGATAACCGCACAAGACATAGGTTGAACCTGTTAGTTGAATTAATTTACTTTATTGTAGCTATTTTTTTTAGCTGTGTGCTCTTAAATTATCATATTTACCAACATTAAAAAATTCTCTAACGGCAATTTAAATGATTAGCATTTAACTAATTATAGTATAATTTAAAGTATAAATTAACAAACTAACTTAAGCAACAACGAAAGGGCTATGGACGACCAACAGATACTCCAAGTGTTTATGCTCGAATACGAAAAATTGAAAGAAGAGCAAGCCCAGCGTATTGGCTTCCGAGACCAGATGATTTATATAACCCTAGGAATCTTTGGTGGTATTCTCTCCTTCGCCCTCTCCAATAAGACTAATTCCTATGCCCTTCTAGTAATTCCTTGGGTTTGTCTAATTCTAGGATGGACTTACTTAGTCAATGATGAAAAGATTTCCGCCATTGGCAAGTATCTTCGCTTAACTCTAACTGAAAAAATCAAAGCCCAGACCGGCCATACCGACCTTGAGTCTATCTTTGGCTGGGAAATCGCTCATAGAAGCGATCGACGCCGAGAGAGACGAAAAATAGAGCAATTAATTATTGACGAAATCACCTTTGTTTGCTCAGGTTTACTCGCCTTATTTACCTTCTGGTTTTCCGGAACTAATCTCCCCTGGATAGTTCATATCCTCTGCGCTATTGAGCTTATCCTATTGCTAATCTTAGGCATAGAAATTATAATTTATGCTGACTTAGCTAAAGGTCGATAGGGGGTCGGGAATCGGGAGTCGGGAGTCGAGAGTCGGGAGTGTGGGAATTTCCTGTAGGGTGGGCAGTGCATCAGACAGATCCCAAACCTTGCCATCGGGTTGCTAGCCACTGCCCACCATAGGATTAATCATAATGGTGCCACAGATGTAGGGTGGGCAGTGCATCAGACAGATCCCAAACCTTGCCATCCGGTTGCTAGGAACTGCCCACCATAGGATTAATCATAATGGTGCCACAGCTCAGTTAAAGGAGATTTATAACCCAGATTTACTAATCAAAAAAAAGTAGATACTGCATCAATACAATCTCTACCGAATCTGATAGTATTGGCCACAAATGATTAAGGCAATAGGCAATAGGCAATAGGCAATAGGCAAAGGGGTTTAAAGTAATCATCTCCCCATCTTATTAAGGGAGGGGGGATCTCTACTCCCTACTCCCTACTCCCTACTCCCTACTCCCTACTCCCTACTCCCTACTCCCTTTTCCCTACACAGTCACCGAAGGTTTACTGCTGACATTTTCCACTAAATTGTCAGCAATCCCAGTCTCAGGAAATGCGCGCTTAATCACATAGGATTCTAACAGTGTGCGGAGCCAACTTGGACACCAGCGACGCTGACAGAACTCCAATAACTTTCTCTCGAAACTCCCCTCTTGAGTTGACCACTTAGCTGGGAGTTGACGATTCTCAATCACCCACTTCCAAATCGACCACATTGAAGGATCATCTTTCCCCAAATTCCACTTTTTGACTTGACGATTGAACACATCTCGTACAGACTGTTCATTCCATTTAAATACATAAAATGGCACATCATCCTGGTCAAACCGAGTGATCTGTCGAGGATTGAGGAAAGTGATTCTAGATTTTGGTTCCAGGAAAATTGTTTCGCCTAAATCCGTTGCCTGCATACATAAATCAGTATGACTTGCCAAGCTATCAAAGACTTCATCCAGTTCAATAGACTTGATCAGAGAATGACGAGCTAGGATACAATGAAACTCTACAGAATCTACTGGGGTACGATCTAAATCCTGCTCAACATCCCGTAATGGAGTACCATAGAGCAACTGCTTTTGCTCAAACCACTTTTTACCATGCTTTCTTTGGTGAAACTTGGTTTTAATCCCAGCAACATGTACCTCAATATCAGGGGAGCCTGGTTGCCCCTGTAAAATTAGGGGAGCAACGATACCAGCTTGCTCTTCTTCAGCACACTCAACCAAACCTTTTAACCAACCAGGCTCTACAATCACATCATTGTCAATAAAAACAATGTAATCCGCATCCTTAACAAACGGTAGAGCTATGTTACGAGCAACATTGGATCTCAAATAGCGTCCGCGATGGATCAAACTCATAAATTCGTGTTTATCTGCCTGCTGTTGCAGATACTCATGCACTGGGGATGGACCGTTGCCATCTACATAGATTAGCTCAAACGGATAAGAGGAATAATCAGCAATAATACTGTCTAGGGAAGGCTTTGTTAAACTAAACCGCTCCCTCTGAGTCACGATTAATGTTACCTTAGATAAACCCATAAGCTGATAGATTAACCACGTTATGATTTGGTTCAAGTCTATCAGTTACAAACAAAAAAAGCCCACTACTTTAGTATTACTGAATCAAGCAATTCTGGATAATTATAGCCGTTCTTATACTAATTCTGACTCCCCATCACCCCATCACCCCATCTCCCCATCTCCCCATCTCCCCATCTCCCCATCTCCCCACACCTCCCACACTTCCCACACTTCCCTCTCTTTCCCGACTCCCTAAAACCTCTGACTCCCCATCTCCCCATCTCCCTATCTCCTTATCTCCCCATCTCCCCATCTCCCCATCTCCCCACACCTCCCACACTTCCCTCTCTTTCCCTACTTCCTACTCCCTACTCCACTAGTAACTTTATGCTGATCAGCTGGGGTTTGATCCACAGGGGTATCTACCGCTGAATACCCCCTGCCACTATCCACAGGAACAGGGGGTTGTAGCTGCTTGATATCGTTGATAACTGCTCCCAACAGTACCTCGTTTTCCTCTAACTCTTCGATCACCTGAGATAAAATACTGCCCTGGGTATAGCCTGGTCGAGTAACTAACACAATCCCATCAGTAAATGGTTGTAGTAATAGGGCATCATTACAACGGGACAGACTAGGGGAATCAACCACAACAAAATCAAAGCGACCACGAGCATCTTCCAGCAAATGCTTCATTTCACTCGATTCTAGGATCCCTGCAGCTTTGCGCAAGGGACCGAGACTAGGGAGAATGTAGAGATTTTCAAAATCTTGGGCTAAATGAATACATTCACTCTTAGAGCCATAGAAGCGCAAAGGTTCCAGTGGAGTGTCCATCAGGTGAATCACTTCTTGAGATTGAGCTACAGAATGCGATCGCAAATCCCCTTCTACCAACAGAGTACGCATACCGGCTTGGGCAGATGCGATCGCTAAATTGTAAGCCACGATCGTCTTTCCTTCATTCGCTGCTGTACTAGTCACCAACACCACTTTTACCGCAGGTTCCTCCCGCAGACGAAGATTAGTGCGAAACCGTTCGTAGAACTCCAACTCCAAAGCCTCTGGTCGGGTGATTATAGCAACTTCACCCCGGTAGGACTTGAGACCGATTGTCGGTAAATCCCCCAGTAATGGCACACCATTGTCCCGAAGTATGGGCTTAACATCCTCTGGCGTGTATAAGGTATTATCCAGGGTTGATAGCAGCAGAATCACACCAGCACCCACTACAATACCGATTACACCACCTATTGCCAAGGTAACGATCGGATTACTTGCTGTCTGGGTCATTATTGCTTTCGGTTCTGCAATTCCAGCGATCGCAAGACTACTCTCAGTCTCCGCCTCTGCTATTTTGCTATCTGCTAATGCTACCTGCAACTTATTGTAAAATTCCTGCTTAAAAGCAACTTGCTGAGCCAGTCGCCCTCGCTCCAGCTGCTTATTGGGCAGCTGCTGATATTGCTGTCTTAGTTCCTGTTCCGTTCTTTGGGTAGCTGCCAACTGCCGTTGAAGTGATTCCCGCTGGGTTTGCAGAGCTACCAACTGATTAGCCAGTGCCTGCCGTGCTGGGTCCAGGGTACTGTCTTGGCGGATTTGACTGGGCAATGGAGAGGTAAACCCATTACCACCGAGAACTTCAGCCCCACGTGCCTGAAGTAAGGTCTCATAAGTCTGTTGCTGTTTGCGCAACTCAATCATAGTTGGATGTTGCGGACGCAACTGCCCCTTTAGCAGTTCCATCTGTGTCTCAGTATCCAGAATCTGAGCTCGCAGACTAGCAATGATCGGGTCAGCACTGAGGGCAGAAGACGTATAGGCTTGGTCAGGGGTCAAACCTAGCCGTTCGATTAGGCTAGAATATTGAGCCTCAACCCCCTCTAGCTGTATCTCCAGACTACGTTGTTGCTGTTGGCTACCAGTAATCCCACCCACTAAGGTGCCATCTTTAGCAGCAAATAAAGCTGGTCCTTGTAGGCGGTCATACTGTTCCAGTTTTTGTTCCGCTTCCCTTAGTTCCGCCTCCGCCTTAGGTAAACGTTCTTCTATCACTTCAATAATCCGTCTTAGTTGTGATGTGTTGATAAAACGGCTCTGTTCCACCATTTTCTTCATCAGCATGTCAACGATGGCTGCAGAAATTTCCTTATTCTTATCCCTATAGATTACCGAAATAAATTGTGCTCCTTCTTTTGGCAATTTCACCTGTGTATTTTTAACAATGTCTTTGGAGCTGACTTGCATCCCAGCTGCTACTTCCTTAACCACATTGTCTGCCAGCAGCGTTCCCTGTGTCAGCAATTGTTTACCTTGTTCTGAAATCTCTACCCCTGTCTGGGAAAATACCTTAACAGGAGTGGTATATATCAAACGACCTTCAGCTCGATAAATAGGAGCTGGCGTTGGCTGTATAGCCACAATCCCCGATATGCCAGTAATCAGGAAAAACGTGGCAAAGCCGATTAACTTATGCTGATTGAGAGCAATCAGGTAACGTGTGACAAAAGGGGGAGTCATAAGTAATTTTCGCTATTGTTAAGGCAGCAGTAAGCTTACCCCCGGCTGAAGCACGGGGGCTTTCGCCCAGACTTCAGAACGTTGGTTTTCAGTAGCCCTAGCATACTTGACGCGCCTAGACTCCAAATTAATCGAATCCAAGGGTCAACCGCCGAACCTCCAGGCTGGCTTACTCTACGAATGCGAGGGATTGCTTGCATTCGTAGCTTCTACAACCGAGTCAATTCTCGGACAGCCCCAATACTTCGTTTTGCGCATCACTCGCCGACACTGACTTACTGGCCTAGCCGTTACTCTGAAGTTAAGAGTGCCTTTGCCTATTTCAGTCTTCTTTAATTATAGTTGACGGCTAAAAGCGCGCTATTACGCTTCCTCCCCGCTTTAAAAAGACGGGGATTCCGCGTTTTTTGATTTTTGTGATCGAAAAATCCTGTAGCCTATTCCTATTTTTACCGCTGAGTCAACAGGGACTCGGAGCACCAGTTACAAACCGAGACAGGTACTGGAGTTTTCTGTCCATTCATTAAGGTATCCGGAGATTTTTGTGCTGTCGATGGAAAAGCTAACCCACCAGGGGAGAGCTTCCATCGATTTCTGCTCCCGTCATACCCCAACCTTATCAAAACAGTTCTGGTATTTCCTCAAAAAACCTCCGGAATCCCAGAAAATCGTTGAAGGGTCGAGTCACTACACTCAGAGCGGCAGAAATCTTAGCAATAAGACTTCGACCCACCACGATCACATCTTCATCTTGAAGTGGTACGTTTTGGGAAACATCACCCTTTAGTAGCTTTTCCCCGTCTAGTTTTTGAGTCACCGCTTTGCCCTGTTCTGGATCAAAACGAATTAAGGCAATGCTATCCAAATCAGCATCATCTGGGTTAGGAGAAATTGCTGTTAAGGCATCAATAAACGTACTACCATTAGCTAATGTCAAGTTACCAATTGTGCCATTAGGATAGCTCAACACTCGAACGCTGATTTGTTGTTGAGCTAGATTAGAACGAGCTACCAGCTGCCTATCATAATCGGTAGTATTACCCACCTCCAACTTTCGCACAATAATAGCATCCCCATCCCGGAGGTTCAATTCCGATGGAGTTGTCCCATTTTGCAGCGGTGTCAGCAAGTCAATTTCTCGCTCAATGATGGAATTATTCACCACCGACTTACGACGAATCAAAATAGTCCGCAAATCAGCAATCGTAGTCGTACCACCCGCAGCAGTAAGGGCTTGATTCGGTTGAGTTCCTGCTGGCAGGGGGTAATAGCCTGGTCGAAACACCTCACCACTCACCGTAATCTGAACAGCCGGTGTACTCAGTAGGCTCACAACTACTTCAGGATCAATCACAAATTCATTTAAGACCTTTTGAATTAAATCTTGAGCCGCCTCTAGAGTAAGTCCCACCACTCGTAGCTTACCGAACAGCGGTACCACAATATTGCCGTCAGAATCAATAGCACTTTGAAAAGCCAGATTCGGAAAGTTGGTCACACTCACTGCGATTACATCTTCTCGCCCTAGGTAGTGGCGATTAAATTCATCAGATGGACTCACCTGTGACAGAGTCTCTGGATAGCCCAAAGGAGGTAACATTTCCTCCAACTGTTCCAGTCGATTCTCCTCTGAGACGGGTTCAGGGTTGCTCAACGGTGGTGGCGGTGGCAACGTTTCCGTTACCTCTATGGTCTCAGGGGTGGTCTCAGGGGTGGTCTCAGAGCTTTCCTGTTCAGTCGTTTCCCTTTCCCCTGATTCAACTGTTTCCGTTGTTTCCGGTTCAATGGAACTAAACGTAGGCAACTGAGCGCGATCGCTAATCTCATCCCCAAGATTTGGCACCGATGTCGGTAAATTTCCGACATGCTTAGCCAAACCAGGGCTAACCCAGACTCCAGAACTAACCAGCCAGAATAAGACGGTACCCCCAAAGAAAGATAAATTCAGAACTTGGTTGCCAAACCTGTGGGTGTCAGTTGTCATTTTCCAATGGTCACTTATCATCTTAAGTCGGAAGTGGCAAGTCGGAAGTGGCAAGTCGGAAGTATGACGTTTAACTCTTGGTTGTGGATCAAGCTTTTAGTCAACTCTAAGTGTTGCAGCAATAAACCCATTTCAGCCTTGACCCTTCAGCCTTGACCCTTCAGCCTTCAGCCTTAATCCTTGATAATTTGTATATTACTAGCTTCGTCTGCAAAAGGATCGCTCATCAAAGCAGTTTGAACCATTTTACTGAGAGATTCGGCTATTGGCCTAGAATTTTCAATATCACCCAAAGGTTCTATGGGAATTTGGATATTTACCGCAACCCAAGGCACCCGTTTGCGGTGTAACTGAGCCAGTTGATCAGCCCAGAACCAACGGCTAGGAGCAGGATTACCACCCTCTGGCCAGGCATACCATTGTACTATAGCGAAGGTTTGCCGCTGATTCCAGGCACGAAAGAAACGGGCGTTAACAACGGTTTTGGGCTGGGTTGTGATGGTCGGATCAGCCTGGGTCTTCCCCTCAACATCAGATCCGTTGACCACAAACTTGATATGGCCATAAGAATCCGTCTTCCATTGTCCCAATCGTTGTCTCATAAATCCGCTAATATCTTCCCATTCTACCTGTGGCTGGGATTTAGGACCATTTTGGGGAAGCAAAAATAACCACACTGGTTTTTGCTGATCCTGCTCTATGAACTGCAAAGACCATTTATGGCCGCCAATCCTGATGGTTTGTTGCTTAACAGTTTGCCAGTCAGATAGTTCTATTCCCGTCTTGCGGATAGCTTTTATCTTTTGGAGGTTAGTCACTGGTGGCAGTTTTGCCCAAGGCCAGTTTCCTGTCCAGTAACCCGGTACTGCTCCCATTATTACCAAGACTAACAGCAACACCAGTAAGACTCCCCTGGAGATTTGCCAGGGCTGGATTAACTTAATTAAACTTACTGATTTCATCATTCTCTAGCCTTTCTCAGACTTATGAGGTACCTTCAAGTTTCTTACCCCTGCTCCCTACTCCCTATTCCCTACTCCCTAAAATCCAGGAGTTTTTATCTCACCCCATTGAGAACTGCTATATAACGTTTAATCTTGATGGTTAGCCAAGGGAGTCAAGTTAGGGTCTGAGGGGAAGTATTTTTCAATGAACTTCATTAATAGAACCAGCATCACTAACATCATCGCTGAATACAGGTCGCCGCCCCAGCTTTCATGGAGCCAATGAAATGCCTGATCTTGCCCACTGCCATGGAAAAAGGTCAGCACAGTATTGCGGACAATATTAGCACTAACACTTATAATCACCGCACCGGATAGCAGCCAAATAGTCTTTAGGCGTGACTCAATAGCACCACTCCAGTAAAGCAACATCAAACTCACATACAGGCAAGTAAATAACATCTTAAGACCAGCACAGTGGGGCGCTACCTCCACAATTCGTTCACTTACGAACAAGTTAATCCCTTCTAGTGTGACATCCATGCCAAACTGAGTCAGAATAAAGGCAGCCATGGCAGCAATAAAGCGTTGTAGGGGCAAGATATAAGGTTCAATTAAATAGGGAACTGCTGTTGGAGTTGCCAAAACCACCAGCAGCAGGGGAAAACTTTGCAGCTTAAAGCCAGGAATCCCTTTTAACCATAGGCAAAGACCAGCTAAAACTATGGGAAACGATAAATTTACCAGTTCTGATTGACCGCTAAGATAGCTTACTGCTCCAATTATCAGTAAGACTACACCAAAGGGATGGGCTGTATCAGTCAGCTTATGCCACCGTCGTCGGTTCGTCCAAACAATATGGGCAGCAAACGGTAGCCCAATCAAACCATGGCTAAAGTATTCATGGGTAATGCTGATACTTTTGTTGAGCCAGCCATTATACCAATGCATCAGCACAGGACCATAAATAATGACTAGTAAAGCGATGATACAACCGTCCAGTAGATAGCGATCAATGGCAATAGGAATTTTGCGTCCAATTTGCATAGTTTAATGATTAATAACTAATGGCTCAAGCACGCCTAATAAATTAGCTAACCCATCAACAACCTGCTCAATCTGCTCCTTGCTCAAGTTGGGATAAATTGGTAGAGATAAAATCTCATTGCACAGAGCTTCGGCATGGGGAAAGTCACCGGCTTGATATCCCAAGTACTTGTAAGCTGGCTGGAGATGGCAAGGAATTGGATAATGAATACCAGTTTGAATTCCCACTGAGGCCAGAGCATCCTGGATGGTCTGTCGGTTAAAGGGACATTGTTTACCTACCCGAATCACATAAAGGTGGTAGACATGACCTGGCCCGCTGTGGTTTTCTATGGGCACAATCCCTTGACCTTCCAAAGCCTTGAGTAAATTGTCGTACTGCCCAGCTGCCCAGTAGCGTGACTGGTTCCACTCAGTCAAATAAGGCAGTTTGACATTGAGGATAGCAGCTTGTAACGTATCTAAACGGCTATTTTTGCCGATGTCGGTATGAAAATATTTGCGAGGTGCTCCGTAATTACGAAGCGATCGCACTTTTTCTGCCACCGTAGCATCATTAGTGATTACCATGCCACCGTTACCAAAGGCACCCAAGTTTTTACTGGGGTAGAAACTAAATGCTGCTGCCTTGCCCACAGAACCAGCACAATAATCCTCTCGCTGTGCTAAGTGAGCTTGTGCTGCGTCTTCAAAAATCAGTAAGTTGTGGGCATCAGCAAATGCGATTAACTCACTCGGGGATACCATCTGACCGTAAAGATGCACAGGGACAATTGCCTTGGTTTTCTCTGTAATTGCTTGTTTGGCAGTATTGAGATCAATTAGGGCAGTACGGGGGTTACAATCCACCAAAATTGGCGTAGCACCAGCAGCTATGATCCCCATCACTGTAGCGATAAAGGTGTTAGCAGGACAAATCACTTCATCCCCAGCACTAATGCCACAGGCTTGTAATCCGAGTGCGATCGCATCGGTGCCAGATCCCACCCCGATACCGTATTCGACACCACAAGCAGCCGCAAATGCTTCCTCAAAATTGATCAACGCTTTACCGAGAACAAAATCTCCCTGCTGCACTACAGCTTGAATTGCCTGGTCTAGCTCAGTTTGAATAGGTCGGTGTTGTTGAGCTAGTGAAACGAAAGGAACTTTGACCGGAACTTGGTAACTCATCTATTTGTATAGGAATTGATAGTACACTGTATCGGTATTAACAGCACAGATTCACATCATTCTTCTCTTCTTGAATGTATGTTGAATCTAGATGAGTTAACACACTATAACTGTCAAGATTTGGTAAAGTTTTAGCCACTGGTAGGAGTGAGGAATTGGGGCTTTGACCATAGCAGAAGTTCACTGACTCTCGGAAAATGGTATATATAGCGCTACGCGCAAGTCAGAAGTCAGAAGTCAGAAGTCAGAAGTAAGCGATTACTTACGTTTCGGAGTTTAGGAATGTCAAACATCTGAATGCGTAGTGCTATAAATAAAGCGATCAGCCAATCAGGTCTAAGCTTAAGAGTTTTGTTTGTCCGCCATTGTCCCATCCCCGGTTTACCCATCCCTACCGTTCTTGATTACAGCGTTCCCAAAACCATCGCGGCATCACACATCATCACCAAAAACCATCAAACATCTTACCCAAAAGTGGGCTTTTCCTTTACTTTAGGGGTAATTGGGTAAGATTTTAGGGTTCTGAATTCCTCTGGTTTACCAAACTTAGTACTGAAGGAATGCTGAGTACGGAGTGTGGTGAGTATCCCCTGCGGTAACGTTGGACTAAGCACCGTGCTGTTGCGATCGCTTATTTTTGTAAGCCTTACTGGGTCTTATCTCCCCCTTTTCTTTACCATTTATTCACAAATTTCTTCACAAAGTCTTTACTGATTTTTTATTTTGGGCTAACCACTTAAGTCAAGATAGTTAGGAGAGCCCTTTCCTTGATAGCCTGATTCCAAATCCAGGTTTATAACCCCCTGTCAGCCATGCAAAGCGCGAGTGGGGGTTTCCACGTCAGTGCGGTCATGAACCGCACTGGTTCCCCAAGACCACGCTGCATCGCTTTGCTGAAGTTTGGAGGTAATTCGGCAACACTGTTAATTTTCAAACACCGTTAGAGCAGGGCAAAAGCATTCAAAGAATCCGTGCTCATTTTTTCCTCAACAGCTTATAAATTCTATAGCTGATTAATCCAGTATTATTTACCAAAACTAGCTCCTAGCTAGGTAAGGATTTCAGATTTCCCTATAGAGTGTTATAATAAGTCTATATTTTCACATTTACTTCACACAATCTTTAAAATTATATAATTGAAAATTACTAGCTGTTTCTGATAAGCTTTCCGTTAGTTCCTTTAGAAAAACAGGTAGTTGGGCATGGTAACATAGCTCGACTCAATTTTTGCCTATGGTCTTATATAGTTTCCATTTGATTTGTGAACAAAGCACCCTCTTGAAATAAGACTTTCAGCTAGTTTTCCGTTCACAACTCATGTATAACTATATATAAAATATATACCCTTATAATATAGCGATGCATCGCTAGGAAAACATCAACACTTAAAAAAGTATCTAAAATAACAGCAGGAGTGCCATTTATGAATCTATTTACATCGTTTATGTATCTGCCTACGAATCTAGTGGTCAGTGCAGTTAATCCCTTAAAGTATCCAGAGAGTAATTTATTTAAATAAATATTGGCTTCATTTTTTTTTATTTAGCGCAAATTTCCATCGTTATGGAATGGTATTTTGACCAAAGTGATCATCAATAATAAAGAAGGTAGCATATCAAGTATTTATATTATAAAATTGACGATGGCTAAGATGGGAGCAGGAGTCCAACCAGTGAGTCTGATAGTTTTGATACCTATATGAATAGAACCAATAAAAGGGAATGAGCAGCAGGAGCTATCCTAAGCCTGAGGATTAATTATTGCCTGCTAAAGAAGGTCATAATAATTTAGTTTTTCTGTCTGTATTCTTAGAGATAAGAGCGCCTAAGCGCGTCTGTCTAACCTACTGCTCTATTGAGAGTAATAGCTTTTGGTATATTCGGTGTTGGTTTAGTGCATAAGCATCAACAGACAAAGCCGATTGAGTATCTAGTCATCAAGGCTATAACGTCGAAAATTAAACCAAACGCTTTGAATGAGTAAAGTTTAAATTTTTCTCTTAAAGGTGAAAATTCAAACACTAAATTATCTAGGATAATTAGACACCAGTTGCTAAGTAACTGATAGATAGAACTAACTAGATATAGTGTTTCGTGTCGGAATTGTAAAAAGCGATGCATCGCTTGTCCACCTGTCAAATCTTAACTTGACAGACTACTCGCTCTACCAATAACGTTCATGCGCATATTAATCTACTCCTATAATTATCATCCTGAACCCATAGGCATTGCCCCATTAATGACGGAACTAGCAGAAGGTTTGGTCAAGGCAGGACATCAAGTACGAGTCGTCACTAGTATGCCCAACTATCCCCAGCGCTGTATCTATGATAAATATCAGGGTAAGTGGTATCAGACTGAAGAAAGAAATGGAGTAATAATTCAACGCTCCTATGTCTGGATTCGACCAAAGCCTGGTGTAGTGACACGGATACTACTGGATGGTAGCTTCGTGGTGACTAGTTTGATTCAGGCTTTCCAGGGCTGGCGACCTGATGTGATTCTACTGACAGTACCGTCCCTGGCCGTTAGTGTACCAGCTGCTTTACTCGGTTGGTTGTACAACTGCCCAGTATTACTGAATTTACAGGATATTTTGCCAGAAGCTGCTGTACAGGTTGGTCTAATTAGAAACAAACTAGCCATCCGTATCTTTGAAGCTTTAGAGAAGTTTGCCTACCACACTGCTCATACAATCACTGTTATTTCTGAGGGATTCGTTGACAATTTAGTCAGTAAAGGAATACCTAAAGACAAAATTACCTGTATCCCCAACTGGGCGAATGTTAATGTTATCCGTCCCTTACCCAAACAAGGAAATTCCTTTCGCACTGCTTACCATCTTGATGGCAAGTTTGTAGTACTGTATTCCGGTAATATTGCCCTGACTCAGGGACTGGAAACAGTAGTGAAGGCGGCTACTCTGGTCAGGCATATTCCAGAAATTGTCTTCGTCATTGTTGGAGAATCTAAGGCTCTACAGCAGCTACAGCAAGACTGTCAGACTTGCAAGGCTAGTAATGTCAAGCTTTTACCTTTCCAACCCCGAGAGAAGTTACCAGAAATGTTGGCAGCAGCAGATATAGGTTTAGTTGTGCAAAAGCGTAACGTTGTTTCCTTTAATATGCCCTCAAAAATTCAAGTGCTATTGGCTTGCGGACGACCCATCATTGCTTCTGTGCCTTTGAATGGAACTGCAGCGCGAGTTGTTCGACAAAGTGGTGGCGGTGTAGTGGTACCACCACAAAAGCCCCAGGTTTTAGCATCTGCAATTGTCGAATTGTATGAAAATCCTGAGCAGGGGGTATCTCTAGGTAAACAAGGTAGAAAATTTGCTCTGAAGCACTTCGCCTATCAAAACGCTCTCAACCGCTATGAAGCACTATTAACTCAAATTACTAAGAAGCCTAACCATAATTCACTGATTGAATTACAGCAGTTTTCAGATTTATAACCTAGGTGAGACCAGATACATCAAATCAGATCCTGTCCCGTGGTACGTGGTAATTTTTACCGATACTACCGGACTGGATATCATAACCCAATTTAGAACTTCCATATATTTAGATGTTTTCCCCTTTGCCTTTTCCACCTAAGCCTTTTGACTTATTTCGTGCTGCTTCCAAGAGTAAACGTTGCTCAGCACGGGTAATTGCCTGGTAAGTCGCTTCCACATCTTTAACATCAACAGAAATCGAAGTAATTCCCCACTGCACCAACAGATCAATCAGTTCCGGATCTTGAACCGTAGCTTGACCACAAATTGAGCAAGGAATACCAGCTTCTTTTGCCATTTCGATTAGTTGCTGAATTGCTTGCTTGACCACTGGATGGCACCCTCCCACCAGTGTTTCCAACTGCCTTTGCTCCCGATCAGCTCCTAGTAAAAGTTGCGTCAAATCATTAGTACCAATAGAAATTCCTTGAACACCTGCCTTAACATAGTCTGGTAGCAGAAACAACACAGATGGCACTTCTGCCATAATCCAAAGTTGAAAATCAGGATTATCAGTAAGTCCTACCTGTTCTACCCGACGGCGGCAAAAGGTAAACTCTTCCACAGTACGTACAAAGGGCAAAATCAGCCGTAAATTCCTGCAGCCGTAAGCATAAACCTCCTGTAAAGCTGCCAGTTCCAGATCAAAGCTAGCTGGGTCACTCAGATAGCGACGAGTGCCACGTAGGCCAAGCATCGGGTTAACTTCCGCTTCCGTTACCAAGTGATCCCCACTCAGGGATGGAAATTCATGGGAGCGCCAATCCGTGGAGCGATAAAATACAGGACGTGGTGCCAAGGTAACCGTAAATTGAACAATTAACTGAGCCAAGCGTTCTACTAACTCACGCTCATGGCCTTGTCTGTGCCACTGACTGGGGTGCAGATTATTCAAAATCTCTAACATCATCAGTTCTGAACGCAATAACCCCACTCCATCCACTGGCAAACCCACAATTTTTTCTAGGGAGTCCGGCTGGCTAAGATTAACCAATAATTGAGTAGCAATGGGGAAAGTATTTTGAAAGTTAGAAGCTTGAAAGTTGACTTTTGCTTTCCTTTTTCTTAATCCTGAGCCATGCAACTTTTCAACCGGAAACCCTTGCTTAGTTCCTAGCCGATAAACTTCCCCCTGTCCCCCATCCACGAGTATAGACTCGCCAGTTTGTAAAATTTGGGTAATACCAGCCGCACCCACAACACAGGGAATACCAAGTTCTCTAGCAATAATCCCAGCATGACTAGTTATCCCTCCTTGTTCAGTAATAATAGCGGCTACGTGCTTGAGCCCAGGTAGCCAGTCAGGAGAAACACTTTGGGCAACCAAAATTCTACCAGAGAGGATTGCTGAGACGTTTTTGCCCTCACCCGATATCACATGAGCAGTTGCTGTAACTCTTCCTGGTGCTGCGGGTAATCCTCTCACAAGCATAGGCGTCATGGATGGGTTGACAGTGTGTTCACTAGAGTTGCTCTTAATGGAGTCCGATGAGGCTTCAGCCACATTGGGTCGGCTACCCACTTGTAGAGAGGTAAACAACTTGCCGTAGGAGGTAGTAGAACCCACAGAGAGTTTGGAAGCATGATGTGACGGTTCAACCCTCAACTGGCTAGCATCCCACTTTTGCCCAGTTTCAGGACTAAATTTCGTAATTTGTAACTGTGGTTCTGAGTTTTCTGAGGTTTGCCATAGTGTCCACTCTAGGGAAAAGCTAGGACTAATATCAGCAACTAGACGCTGACTGATATTAATTAGCTGTTGGAGGTATTTGTCCTTTAGGGTGTACTGTTTTTGTTGCTCCTCACTGAGTAGATAGGCTTGCACAGTGTTCTGGGTTAGTGATAATGAGTCCGGTTCCAGACACAAGCCATAGGCACGGGTTTTACGACCCAGTCGTGAGGCTAGCACAATACCAGTTTCGATCTCAATTTGGTAATAGTCTGGCACTACTTCCCCCTTCGCCCATGCAGTACCTAACCCCCACGTGGCTTGGATGTAACCCTCAGCTTGGTTAATCTGGAGTGTACCAGAAGCGATCGCATCCCACATTGGTTGTATCAAGACTGCCAAATTAAGCTGCTGGAGACCAATACTATGCCGTTGCCAGTAAAATTGACTTCTGGCGCGAAATAGTTCTGCCCAAACCTGTTTTAAAGACAGTTCCATTGCTAGTGGTTGCCTAGGGCAAATATAGGATCCCAAAATTTTATCTGGTAAGGTTGAAAAAATCTGGGGTTGCTCTAATCTTCCCACTTCAGTTTTCCCAGTGTCCTCCTCAATTCCCGACCCTGGTGATGTCATGGATAAGGAAGGGTGAAAAATTGTTGCTGGGGCGAGTGTAGTTTCTGCTATCTCGGATAGGGTTGATGCCAACACCGAAGCTAAAGTCGCCCCTTGAATTTTGTGACGAATTTGCTGAGCCACTTGCTGTAGCTGGCGAGGATTGTCTACATCTACGTAAAGATAAGAAGAAGGTAAATCAGCTAACAGGGGTTCAGACTCACCTAAAATTGCGATAAATTCCCACAATGCCTTTGCACTCACCACAAAGCCAGGTACAACCGGATAATCCCGTTGCAACAGCTGACTTAAGTTCAAGGCTTCATTGCCCACGAAGGGATACTCTGAAGGTTGAATCAGATCAAGAGAGTAAAGATTATCCACAAATCGCCGCCTAATCCTGTTATTGCTCCGGGATTTTGGCATCATATCTCGAAGGCATAATATCTCTTACCATTAATCACGTCGTATTCACCTAAATCGTTAATTAAAAATTGACTCTCAACCAAGAATGATAAGTAGTCAACTGGACATGATATTATTAATCCTTCCTGTGCTTTGCATCACGCTCTTAGAGACAGAAAACGGTAGAAATACTGAGGGATTCTCATGGTCAGTCTTGGCATCTTTATAAATATAATGCCAGATAAATCCCCAAAATCATGTTACAGGGAATTCAGACTCTTAAAAAGGGTCTATTAAGTCTCTTTCTGAAATCGAACTGTCCCCTATGTGAGCGCCCTGCCACTGATGAATTGTGTGATTATTGCGAGCAGCAGTTACTCCGCTGCCAACTTGACAAAAATCAATTTTTATGTAATCAAAATCTCCCAGTGTTTGTCTGGGGCAATTACGGTGGTCCATTAAAACGAGTACTCGCTGCCCTGAAATATGAAAACCAACCCCAGCTAGCACATCCCTTGGGCCATTGGCTGGGTAAAGCTTGGTTAAAATCCTCTGCCACCCGTAGCCACAACCAAAAATTAATAGTAGTTCCCATTCCTATGCACCCTACAAAACAGCGACAAAGAGGTTACAACCAGGCAGAGCTGATTGCCCAAAGTTTTTGTGAATTCACTGGTTACAAACAAGCACCACTGGGTTTAGAAAGAGTCCGGGCAACTCAACCTCAGTTTGGTTTATCTGTCCAAGAGCGAGCGCAAAACCTAGCAGATGCCTTTATTATTGGTAAACACTTTCTCAGACATCATAGCACCTCACCCGTACTAATCCTAGATGATATCTACACCAGCGGAGCTACAGTCAAATCAGCCACCCAAACCCTGAGGAAGCATGGAATAAGCGTATATGGGTCAGTTGCGATCGCAACCAGCGCGACTATCGGTAAAGTAATGACAAAACGTGGGTCAGTTGATGATGGGGTGATAGGGTAATGGAAATCTATAGATTTTCTGGGCTTTGTTGCATGAATGATGAAGGGGTCAAAATGCTCCCCCTCTCAGGAGCAGTTTTAAGCATTATGGGCATAGCTATCAGGCATACCCAAATGGGTCATAGGATTGAGGGCAGCACAAGCAAGTA
>NZ_JAAHHX010000520.1:0-1731 GCF_010672065.1 Moorena sp. SIO4A1
GATAATGAACCAACAACTCTTCGGCACTTAAGTAGTTTGCGATCGCAATCCTTTTGGCCATAATACCTCAATACCTCACCCAGCAACGATTCCAGTTTTATTATAACTAATTATCCGAACTTGATATTACTGAGCCAAAGCATGCTATGGCCGAGCTTCACCCTCCCCAAAGTCCCGACTCCCGACTCCCGACTCCCGACTCCCGACTCCCGATTCCCGATTCCCGACTCCCTTTCAGTTTCCTAAGCAACACCTTATCAAATTCTCAGTTAAGGGTCACTGCCTCCTCAGTTAAGACCTGCATTCTAGTAATTACAGGAAAGCAGTTAAGCGAATCAACCCCAGGAGAAACAAACATGAAAGGTATCGTACTTGGCAGTTTAGGCACTTTATTGATTGCTACCGCTACCACTCCCGTCTTAGCATCAGAAATCGCTGCCAATTCTACCACCAGCCGTAACAATATTGTCGAAGTTAAACCCTTTAACCTGGTCTATCTCGGTTATCAAGGCTACTTTTCTGAGCAAGGTATTCCCAGTAATGCTGGTTTCATCAGCGCTGTAAAAACCAAGAGAATTACCGCCAAAGACCTAGTAGCCAGTGCTATTGAAAGAGGAAGATTATCCCCAGAAACCATCAATGATTCTAGCTATCTAGCTTATGTGAACACTGAACTATCCAACCTGGATCGGGATTAATACTTAGGTAAGCATTCAGCGGTCAGCGGTCAGCCCTCAGCAGTCAGCCGTCAGCCGTCAGCTAAAAGCGCATAAGCTGATAGCTGACGAAATCTCAAATCCTGGCTGGGGTTTGGATTTCACTATGTGTTTTTTAAGAAGTTATCTAAACTATAAGTGGTTTTACCAAAGTACAAAAAAGGTGTTTTATGAAAACAGAACAGTCACCTAATATCTTTGAGAGTCAGTGGCAACTCTATCAAAAAATACTGACTAACAATTACATGCAACACCGTGAAATTTACGGGATCTTGCACGCATTTCTAGTCAGCTACTTTCCAACCCCCTTCTCTATACTTGACCTCGGCTGCGGTGATGCTAGCTTCACGGCCCAGGCTTTAGCCAATACCAGGATTGCTTCCTACAAAGGCATTGACCTGTCTGAGCCAGCACTAGAAATTGCTCGTGATAACATCAATTCTATCCCCTGTGAACAGACATTGATCCAGGGCGACTTCTTTGAAGTAGTTTCTGAGTTGGCACAAAACCAGCAGGATAGCTTCGACGGGATTTTCAGTTCTTTTGCGTTCCATCACCTCAGTTTTGAGCAAAAAGATAGTATTATGGCTAAGCTGAGCCATCTCCTAAAACCTGATGGTGTTTTTATTCTGATCGATATAGTTTCCACAGATGGAGAAACCCGAGACACCTATCTAAGACGTTACCTAGAGGGTGTTTACCAAGACTGGGCTCAACTGACTCCGGAAGAAGTTTCCATGGTCGAGGGTCATATATTGTCTAGTGATTTTCCCGAAACCCAAACAACCCTGCAATCCCTTGCCCACAAACATGATTTTAATCGGGTTGAGTGTCTGTATCGGGATCCCCTCAACACTAGCCAAGTGTTGTGCTTTTACAAAAGTAGCGCTAAAAGCCCACTCCAGCTAGGGGCTGTGTGACAGTTTACCTAAGCTTTGAATGAATAGGAGTAGAGTGGGCATCCTGCCCGCTCGGAAATATATTGAAACTGGCAAGATGCCAGTGTCTTGATGCA
>NZ_JAAHHX010000521.1:0-1730 GCF_010672065.1 Moorena sp. SIO4A1
ATCAGATTCATTATCTCGATATCGTCGATTGCAACGCAGGGGATCACGGTCGTCCCTTTGCCACCAATTTTAATCCTGAGATTAACATCAGAGAAATTACCCAAAAAGGACGATACTATGAAAACTCCACCTGGGTAGAAGTCGATCCGTTCTCAGTGCATCGCCCAATCAATTATCCTGAGATTGGAGAGAGGGAGTCATACCTCTTGTATCACGAAGAACTTGAATCCCTCGTCAAGCACATTCCTACCATTAAACGGGCTCGTTTCTGGATGACTTTCTCAGAAAGTTATCTGACACACCTTAGAGTCCTCCAGAACGTGGGATTAACCAGTATTGAGCCCATTGATTATGAAGGGCATCAGATCGTCCCCTTGCAATTCCTTAAAGCTGTCCTACCTGCGCCATCCTCACTGGGTGAAAATTATCAAGGCAAGACTTCCATTGGGTGCCATATTCGAGGGGTTAAAGATGGAAAACCAAGAACATACTATATCTACAATAACTGTGACCACGCAAAAGCTTATGAAGAAATAGGGGCACAAGCGGTCAGCTATACTACAGGAGTACCGGCAATGCTTGGTGCTTTGCTGGTCGTCACTGGCACATGGAAAGGTGAGGGAGTTTTTAATGTCGAACAACTTGACCCGGATCCTTTTTTGGAAAAGCTTGGAACCTATGGGTTGGAGTGGCATGAGTCAATTAACAACTCAGAAGAGTTTGCAGATTAGTAAGTCAGGTCAAATCTGATCACCTCTAAAAGCTATGACATCAAACACCTGATACAATTGATCACCAGGGGAGCAGGTCTTGCGTTGCAGAATAAATGAACTATGTACCATCAGAGCGTGCTTAAACCCATGAGGGGGCTACAGATTTAGTACAAATGTTCTGCATAAGTGACATGCTCCCGATCACCAGCTTCAAAGCCCGCTATGCTCACTTGGATATTTACATAGAGCTTGGTTCTGGAGTGGCATGGGAATCTGGGCTGCTTTGTGCAACATTTATCGACATCATTAAAACTTAGGGTTCTATCAATTGCTATGTTGCTATGTTTTATGTATCATCGAATATGATCTAGAACCAAAACTCGGTGAGCTACTTACTAGTAATTTGTTTTAGGGAGCAGAGAGCTTCATAGCTTCGGAGTAGGGAGTAGCGATCCAGTGCGGTCTTGAGGGAAATCCCCATGACCGTGCTTCATCAAAACGGGGGAATAAAATTGACTTTATCTCATAAGTACGAGAAATGGGAGCATTCTATTTTGGAATAAACATACCCGATTAAGCTGTATAATGGTGAGGCTACCGCCCACATAAAAAGATATATTTGATGATTTGCAAAAATGAAATGCTCCCAGAGAAACACTATAAAGGTTAATATTGTCTCTAATAACCCGCAACTTCTGGTAAATGAAAAAACTTTGACAAATGTGCAGCAACAAGAAACGGCAAAAATGGGAGTTCATCTAATTGTAGATGCTTGGCAAGCTCCAGCAGACATACTCAACGATGTAGACATCATTCGTCAAACTCTTGTAGCAGCAATTACCGCAGGAGAAGCTATGTTAATCGATCTGTGTGTCCACCAGTTTAGTCCCCAGGGCGTTACCGCAACAGCGACCTTAGCAGAGTCCCATATTGCCATTCATACCTGGCCCGAATATGGTTATTTTGCCGCCGATATGTTTTTCTGTGGTCAAGGCAAGCTGGGGGGGCGACATGAGA
>NZ_JAAHHX010000522.1:0-1728 GCF_010672065.1 Moorena sp. SIO4A1
CTCCCCCACCCATCCGCTCCTCTTCTAACAACAAATTTGTAAAACACTACCCGAAAGGGAGGAAAGAGCGTGTCACAGTGGTTTTTGCTTGTCTTTTTGGCTTTGGGCGGTTCAAGTCTTCTCGGTTCCGTCAAGATTATTAATCAAGGAAACCAAGCCTTAGTGGAACGATTAGGAAAATATAGTGGCAAAAAACTCGAACCTGGGCTCAACTTTGTCATTCCCGTGATTGAGCGAGTGGTTTACCAGCAAACCATTCGGGAAAAAGTCCTTGATGTGCCACCTCAGCCTTGTATCACCTCCGACAATGTTTCCATTACCGTTGACGCTGTAGTTTACTGGCGGATCATGGATATGGAGAAAGCCTACTATAAGGTTGAAGACCTGCGCTCCGCCATGCAGAACTTGGTGCTGACCCAGATTCGAGCTGAAATGGGTAAACTGGAACTGGATCAAACCTTTACCGCTCGCTCTCAAATCAATGAAACCCTACTGCGGGAATTAGACATTTCCACTGATCCTTGGGGGGTTAAAGTCACGCGGGTTGAACTGCGGGATATTGTGCCGTCTCAGGCAGTGCAGGACTCAATGGAGTTACAGATGTCGGCAGAACGCCGTAAGCGGGCGGCAATTCTGACCTCTGAAGGGGAACGAGAATCTGCGGTTAACACTGCCAGAGGTAAAGCTGAGGCACTAGAGTTAGATGCTGGGGCCCGTAAAAAAGCTGCGATTATGGATGCTGAAGCCCAACAACAGGCAATCGTTCTCAAAGCGCAGGCAGAACGACAGCAGCAGGTTCTCAAGGCACAAGCCACTGCTGAGGCTCTGAAAATTGTGGCTAAGACTCTTAATAATGACCCCAATGCTCGTGATGCCCTCCAGTTTTTACTGGCTCAGAACTATATCGATATGGGTATGCAAGTTGGCACTAGCGAGAGTAGTAAAGTTATGTTTATGGATCCTCGCAGCATTCCGGCAACCATTGAAGGGATGCGTTCGATTGTCGGTGATGGAGACCAGGTTAACCCCAATTCCCTAGGCATGAATGTGAATCAAAGGGGTAGTTGAGAGTAAATCACCCATACCTAGACGGGTATCCCCGTTTAGGTAGGTTTTATGTCTAGGCTTAAAAAATCTTTTAGCCCGAGGAGCGCCATCCCCGATGGCAGAGTTGCAAGCTCCTCGATTTTTTCTATGGTAAAATTAGTGTAATTGACAGTAATGGAAAATTAAGGATTATTCTTGCTTACCATTACCCCGCCAGACCTAAACAATGTAACTCTTGATTGGTTTTGCCACCACCACACTAATCGATAGTATGACGGTTGAATGGTGAAAGTAAAAACAGAGTAAATCCACAGGTGTTAATATAGCCAAGGGATATAGGAGCCTGTTGACAGCGATTCTAGCCAACGCAGTTTTAACTGGTTGGCGCTGGTATAACCACAGGACACCTAAATCCCTTGAGAAAGTTCCTTGGAACAGAACATCTCACGAGATTCTTGCTTAACACAACCATTCATCACAGCTAGCTGTAGCTTCATGAAGGCATTTAAGTCTTCCAGTGGATATTTTCTGGTTAGAAGCTGCCGTAGCTTGTCTTCTTCTGTCACACTCAAATAGCCAGTTTTGAGTGCTTTTTGTACAACTTCCCTGATATTAGCCATAACACAAGCACCTATTAAAATCAGTTAGCACCTTGGAGGCTGAAAGTCTGGCAAAAGCCAA
>NZ_JAAHHX010000523.1:0-1727 GCF_010672065.1 Moorena sp. SIO4A1
CATTTATTTAAAATTTCCTCTTGTTTATTGCATTCATTATTTAAATATTTGTTGAGTATAATAAAACCAGAATATCGTTGATTTATCAGACATTGCCAGGGAGATGAATATCCAAATCTGTCATCAAGGTGCTTAAGGATATTTGGCGCAAACGAGCTAATTCTGCCATGGCTTCGACACGTTTAGCTTCGATGGTTTCCACTTGATCACTTAAAGCCAAAAGTTCGCTATACTGATCAGGTGTCAGCATCTCCATTCTTCGTTTTTGAATCAGTTCATCGTAGCGGTTTTGAATGTTTGCTGGTATACCTTGATTAATAGTAATTAGCAACCTAGCCTGATCTGAAGAAAGACTGGGGGCTTTGCGTTGTGCCTGGAGAGATATGATGTATGCTCCAACGTTCTCGAGTTCAGATAAACTGAGTTGTTCAACAGCTCTAAGTAACTGCTCTTGACATCTCCCCCGGCTGAAGCACGGGGGATTCTACAATGTTGCTACGTGGCAGCGGTTTTCCCGTGCCACTATCGGCTTTCGCCGACGCTACGCGAACGCTTCTTGTTCGATATGATTTTTTAAGAGGGGCGACCGATGAAAGGCGCTCATAGGAAGTGGAAAGGGTAAGAGCTTTCCACAGTCCAGGGTTCAGGACTGGTTCCCACTCGAAGGGGCACAGGAACGATGGAATCTCAGGAGAACAAAATCTAGAGATATCCCGAAGTTATGGGTCTCAGAGCTAGAGAGAAAGTAGGAAATTACCGAACCATCGGATAGGTAATAACCGAACAGGGAAAGAATCGAAAAGTTGACAACAGGAACCGTTGGTTAAAGGCACCGTAAAAATCGATATCTCTGATAAATTCGATGATGGAGATATGAGCTCCGAGGTTAGTCTATCCACTTTTAGACAATCTGAACCTTCAAATGGACTCGGTGTATAGACGGCAACTTGAGATTCGTAACTTCTATGAGCGTAACCGGGTAAGCCGAGATTGAGTCCTTGACCCAATTGACCCAGTCAAATGGAAAAAAGGTAGCCAAATCGTAAGAGGAGGTATAACTCTCAGTCCGGTAGAAGTCTGAACCAAGCAAAGGCCGACATACCGAAAGGAAACGGGAATAAATAACCGGTCGGATAGAGGGAAACCCCTCGCTCGAAAGAGCGCTGAATTTCAGAGCTGATTCCGAGCCAAGAGGAAACTTAGGTTAGTTAACTTTAAAGTGTACATGGAAAAGATAGAACCGACCTCAAAAGAGGTGGGTATCGTAACTGAACACGCCACTGCATGGCACTCCATTAATTGGAAAGAAGCCTACAGACAGGTAAGAAAGCTAAGACAAAGAATTTTCAAGGCAACACGTCAAGGAAACTGGAAGAAGGTTAACAAACTCCAGAGATTAATGCTCAGGAGTTACTCGAACATCCAGGTATCAGTTCGTAAAGCAACCCAGGACAACAAAGGGAAAAGAACGGCGGGAGTAGACAAGGAAAAAGCACTAGAACCTCAAGAAAGAGGAAAAATGGTGGAAACCTTGTCAAATCTCAAAAAATGGAAGCCAAAGCCAACTAAACGCATCTACATACCAAAATCAAATGGCAAGCAGAGGCCACTGGGAATACCCAGTATTACAGACCGATGTATACAAGCCATAACCAAAAACGCTTTGGAACCAGCATGGGAAGCTCAGTTTGAAGCCACATCATACGGTTTTAGACCAGGAAGAGGTA
>NZ_JAAHHX010000524.1:0-1725 GCF_010672065.1 Moorena sp. SIO4A1
CGTTTTCTCTTCCGATCTCTTAGTTTATCCGCCAATTGCTCCTTTTGGAAGGGCAGCTGTCACTTTTCCAATCCATTCTAGGATAGATGGCACTTGGTCTTTATTATTCCATAACCAACGAATGGCTGTGGTTACTTTTTCTGCTTGCTTTGAACTCATCACATTCAGAAATACCTTCTTTCGTTGTTCTAGTTCAGTTTCATTACTATTCTGGATTTTTTTAACCACCCACCACTCCATAATGGAAGAGGCAAAGGAATAATTGATCTTATCTTCCGTGTATTGACGTTTAATTACTCCTTGTCCCACTAGAGCATCTAATTCTAGCTCCTGCTGACTGAAAATGTTATCAATATTACTGATATCGTAGCGCTGATTACGCAATCGACCCTTGAGTTCAGACAGGGCAATTAGCATTAACAACGTTTGCTCGATGGGATTAGATAATTCCCACATCTGTTGAAAGATATGTAGGGTTGTATTTTGGAACTCTTGGGCAAAGGTAACAGGGTCGAGGTCTCCTCCAGATCGTAACTCTTGGTAAAGCAGATAACCGGCATTCTGTAGCAAGACCGGGTGTCCATCAGCAATCTCTTTAATACCATCCCGCAACGCCGGTGTCATCGGCATCCCAAATAGCAGAGTATCTACTTCATTCTTGGTAAATGGCTTAAGTTGTCGAAACAGATAGTGATTGTACCACGGGGATTTATCTGGAGTGAGACTCGGCCCAAGTTCATTAAGACGGCGAGAGGAGGTGACAATCATGGAGAGGTATTGCCTTTCCTCAGCAAAATAGGCTACGCTGCGACACTCACTTAGAAAGGCTTCCATGTCAGCTTCAGTGTAGGTTTCATGAGTGCGAAAAACAGCATCATAATCATCCGCTAGCAACACTAAGAATTTGTTGTGTGCTCCCAGCTTACCCAAGACTTTTCGGAAATCTTCAGCAGTGCTTTTTCCGTCTTGCAGGAATCTATCGATATCTGCTTGCAGGCCAGGATTGCTGTCGAGTTTAGTTTTAATCAAGCTTAAGACCTTTCCCCAGAAGCCAGACCCTGTGAAGGGATGAATACTGAGGCAATTTAATAACACAATCACTGCTTGGGATGGGTCGGTCTGGTGTATTCGCCAGATTTCCGGCCAAGTGAGTAATTCCAGAAAGGAAGACTTTCCAATGCCCGGACCTCCCCACACTGATAGGTTACTGCGATGGGAGATTTGATCAAAAGCGGTTTCAATCAAAGCGGTTCGTCCCACAAAACGCTCTGGGGGAACTGGCTTACCGACAATGAAGGGATTGTTTGGCATTGGAAGTAAGTTAGTGATTCAATCAGTAATTATTTAAGCAGTGTGGAACAGGGAATCGGGAATAGGGGGAATAGTATGGGCAGAGTATGGGGAGTTTGGGGAGTGCGGGCGGTTTGGGGAGTGCGTCGAATGTACGAAGTGTGGGCAGTGTAGGGATGAGGGGGAGTGTGGAGAGGGAAGAAGTTGTTTTCGATTAAGATTAGGTTGGTATCTTTAAGTACATTTTTGTTCATTTTTCTCGTACTTCCTGCTCTGTTAACAACAACGATTTTGGGAAACGTTTATGACTGGATTTAACTCTGATCGAACTATTTTCAGTATAGTGCAGTTCTCAATTGTGTGAGTTAATTTGCTCCTGGGTTGATGGGAGTGGGGAGTGGGGAGTGGGGAGTGGGGAGTGGGGAGTGGGGAGTG
>NZ_JAAHHX010000525.1:0-1723 GCF_010672065.1 Moorena sp. SIO4A1
TGGACGTCGAATGTGTTCTCAAATCACTCAAGGTAGGTCACAGATAAATTCTATCCCTGACCAAATTTGGCGAGTTTGCGAATCATTAATTGATAGTCGTGAGTGGTTTTGCGATCGCAAACTAATTATCGAAGCTGAAATTAAAGTAGATAAGTCAGTTAACTTTCGGGTTAGGGTTAGATGGTTAACGTTAGAATTATCCCCAGAACCTTACCTCTTAGTCACCCTAGAAGATCAAAATAAATCTTCTCAAAATTCCGCTAGCACTGATGCGCTTAAATATGGATTAACGCCTCGCGAACAGGAAATTTGGTCACTTAAAAAAGCCAACTTTACTTACCGAGAAATTGCCCAGCAGCTATTTATCAGCATCAATACGGTTAAGAAGCACTTAAAAAATATTTACGCTAAACAAAAATACTAATTTTTTATTGCCAAGTATAGCCTTAATTGTTTAATTTTTTGGATATTTTAGGGTTTTATAAATCAACTAATGATCGGGGATAATTGATTTGAATTTATAATTACTATTCAGTCTAGTAACGATCATATAACCCAATATAACTAATTTTAAATAACTCAAAAATCAGAAAAAATTTTAAAAAAAACTATGTCAAATAAAGAAAATAAAAAAAATCAAGATTTAAATGAGTGGATTAAGAGGAATCCAGATTCAAGAGAATTAAAAAGAGCGCTAGCTGTAAAATTTGTCATAGATGGCTGGAACTATCAATCAATATCCGAAGCTTTAAATGTATCAAAAAGCTTTATTAGTAAATGGAAAAAACGATTTAATACAGCGGGAATAGAAGGATTAAAATTATCTTATAAAGGGGGGAAAGGGTTTTTGAGCAAAAAAGAAAAACAAGAAGTTATTGATTGGTTACAAAAACAATCTGACTGGAATTTATATGACTTAAAATTTTATTTATTTGAGAAATATGATGTAGTTTTTAAGTCTGCAAGTAGTTATTATTACTTGCTAGCAGAAGCCAAGAATAATTTACAAAAAACAAAAAAAAATTATCCTGATAAAGAAAAACTATTGGATAACTTGCTGCATTGCTTTTACCATCAACCCTAAGATAAGCTGGTCTTCATTTAAATTTGATGGTTCTGACAGCTGGGGAACTGGGGAGCTGGGGAGCTGGGGAGCTGGGGAGCTGGGGAGCTGGGGAGAGGGTTTGACGGTTTTTTTATAACTGAATAATACCCAATTTCAATGCGCAACAGCTTACAGCGGTTTTCAATTCGGTCAGGTACAAATGTCTGGGTTTTAGGGGTCTTCGGATCAGGGCATAGAGAAATAATTTTGTGTACTTAATAGTTATTAAAAAGGCTGTATTTTAGTAAAAAATGCTATAGTAGTTTAATAGATTAAACTTGTACTAGGGTTTATACAAAAAACTTATAATAAATGAATCCTCACCTAATCTTGCCAGTCGGTACCCAAGTTGTAACTCGTGTGGCTGTTAAAAACTCTGCGGGTGAAACATTATGTGTACCAGGAGCAGTCGGTGTAATAGTAAAAGCACCAACAGATAATTCCCATGGGTATCGGGTGCGTTTGTCTAATGATAGGGAGGTTACCCTACCTCGCCATGAATTTAGTATTCGTAAACACTTCCAAAAAGAAGGGTTACAGCTCTCGGAAGACTTACTCACAGAGTTAAATTTATATGATCATGTTATCTACCGCTGTGTAGTAGGGTCGAGAGCATTT
>NZ_JAAHHX010000526.1:0-1719 GCF_010672065.1 Moorena sp. SIO4A1
GAAATTAGTTTGAGTCACTTTCTTTACTTCTAGGATCGATCACGTTTGGTAATTGACACAAAAACCTTAAAGGTCTATGTGCTTACAAAAAATCCTCTGAGGCAATAAAGCCCCGTCTAGGCAGGAGCGGGGATCAAAAACTGAGGTATCGCTTTCATGCAGGGGTTGATCCCATCAGCGACTACCAGTAGCGAAATAGCAGCTTTAGTCGCCCTGAAGATTTCTTGGCAGGTGGTTTGTTTGGACACGACCCTTAAACAGGACTTACCCAGTAACTCTACCTACTACAGGGTGGGTTATTAACGCACCCTACTAGTTATCCCTACTAGTTATCCCTACTAGTTATCCCTACTACTTATTCCTACTACATATGGGAGTTGGATGCCCAGTTTTTTAGGAGTTTTTCATAAGTCCTGTCAAACAATTCATCGGTAACGATGAGCTTAAAGCTTGACTCTGGAACGATTCAGACTCAGATTAGGCCAATTTTTATGAAAAGTTAAAGTTTGTATTATGTTAAATTATTTATTATACAACACCTAGAATCCAGGGGATATATTAAGATAATAATAGGGTTAAGCAATAGTTCTAATCAATAGCACTTATAAACAAGACTTAAGCACTAAGCTGATTGGTCAAGATTTTATGGATTAGTATCGGTATAAGGTATCGTGAGCAATTCAAGATTTTTCCCTATCCTCCAGCCTGTTGAGAAGACCTTAGACTATTGTAATTCGGCATCAGCCCTGATAGCGTAATGGGATTAGTGCTATGTTAGTCATTTTAACGGATAACCAAGTAATTTCCCCCGACCTTGTCTGCCAATGTTGTTTACTGGCTGACCCAAGCGGTCATCCTCGCTGGCATCAAGGCAAATTGGTTTGTGCTCATGTGCTCAAGAAGCTAAGTGAAAAGCAAGCTCAACAGTATGAGTGTGAAATGGGATTCCGTCTGGTCAATATGGAATAAACTTTTGTAGTAAGAACTTTTTTACTAAGCGATCGCTTTTAGCGTGGCCTACGGCCAATCGCACCTCAAGCAGCCTCGGGCTTTGCCGAAAGCGTGACCAATCGCACCTCAAGCAGCGTCGGCTTTGCCGAAAGCGTGGCCTGAAGGCCAAGGTCAATAGCATTTCAGGTAGCTCAGGGGTAGAGTGTTGTGCTGCGCTATGCTGAATAATAGTTAGTGTAGGCCTTATCTGAACATCTTCAAGGAGAAAGCACCATGAATTGGCGCGGGTCAACAGATATTAAAGACCGGATTTTTGCAGCCCTTGCATATCTACTCCCTCTAATTGTGGTTTTGCCCTTTGGTCAATTTCTGCTAAGACAGTTTCCCATTCTCGGCATTATTTACCTGCCACTACAACCATTAATTTCAATTTACTACGGTTTGCCCTTGGTGGGGTTAATTATTTTCTTTGTTTTATTCTTAGCCGTAGTCAGAAACCCACAAATCAGCCATTTTGTTCGCTTTAACACCATGCAAGCGATTCTTTTAGACATTCTTTTAGTTTTGTGTGGTCTATTGTTGCCAATTTTAGTCCAAGCACTAGGGGTTAACTTGCTAACAGAAACCTTATATAATATAGTGTTTTTAGGTATCCTTGCCGCCTGTGGCTATTCTATGATTCAATCATTGATGGGTCGTTACGCAGAAATACCAAGCCTTAGTCAAGCCGTTTACAGCCAAGTCCCCTAGTCTTGCTTAGTCTTGGCC
>NZ_JAAHHX010000527.1:0-1717 GCF_010672065.1 Moorena sp. SIO4A1
GTTAATTTAGCATAACAAGTACGGAAGAGCCAAAGTTTTTAAAGTTTCTGAATCCATAAGCTGAACGTTTAATAACTTTTAATTTGTTATTAATACCCTCAACCACCCCACTAGTTGTTCTGTTATCAAAGTATGCTATAATTTCATCCTTTTCGGAAAATAATTTTGCGCTTCTGATCACCATGTACCTAATTTGAATAGCCCACCTAACCAATCATTTGTTTCATCAAAAATTTGGCGAATTTTTTCTTTCAATTCGTGCATAGTTTTAAGGGTTGGAGAAACTTCTTTCACTTGAGCTAGTTTCTGACTTGGTTTTTTCGTCAAATCTTTTTCATTGTCTTGATGCAGTCGCTCATGGGGGAAACCACGGCAGTCGCTCATGGGGGAGACCACGGCAGTCGCTCATGGGGGGAACCCCCAAGACCGCGCTGCCTCCCCAAGACCGCGCTGCCTCCCCAAGACCGCGCTGCATCGCTTTTCAAAAGGGCATATTTACTTTTTTTAAGTTTCTCTAAACTCTGTTTATGATTTTCTTTATCTGACTTGGTTTTAGCGTTTTTAGTAAATTTGTTAATTGATTTTTTTCGAGTTTTCTTTGTGAGTCTAGTTCTTGATTAATTTGTACCATTACATGAAATCTGTCGGCTACAACTTGAGCATTGGGCATTAATTCTAAAACTAAGCTTTTGTATCCTTGTCTTGATGCAGTCCCTGGGGGAACGGCAGTCGCTCATGGGGAGGGGCTGTGTGCGGAACCTGCGTCCGCACCGCTGTTTGCCCCGTGGGGACCACGGCAGTCGCTCATGGGGGAGACCACGGCAGTCGCTCATGGGGGGAACCCCCAAGACCGCGCTGCCTCCCCAAGACCGCGCTGCCTCCCCAAGACCGCGCTGCCTCCCCAAGACCGCGCTGCCTCCCCAAGACCGCGCTGCATCGCTGCCATAAATCAATACTAACCTCTTCTATCTTATCTAATTAATCAAAAAATTTGGTTCTTCAGTACCTACTATGCTAAATTTATAGTTAAAACCCCCCAGAAAGCTGACTGTGTAAGGGTTATGAGGCTATTTAACAATAAATTTCCAATATAGCTGCCTCTTCCTCCTGCTCCGAACGCGCCCCGCGTGGCCAACGGCCTCAGTCCCTGCTCCGAACGCGCCCCGCGTGGCCAACGGCCTCAGTCCCTTTGGCAAAGTGTTAATTTAGCATAACAAGTACGGAAGAGCCAAAAATTTTTGATTTCTAATTGTGTTCTTCCTTATAATATTTGAATTAATACTGACTTCTCTAAATCTATTAATACTGCACAATAATTGCCTTTACCTTTAACCAGAGCTATTTCATCAATTCCTAGCTTTTTCAAATTTTTAGGTGGAGAGTTGGGCAAGTCTGACCTGGCATCTTTTAACATTCTTTCTATTTCTTCTGTTGTCACTAATCCTTTTTGGGCTACACTTCTTATACCACTTCTTAAAACTTCTTTTAGGGTTGTCTCAGCTAACCTTTTAGTATAATTTCTTCTTTTCCTGACGAAATCTAACTTTTCACTGAACGGTTTTTTACATTTTTGACATTTAAACTGTCGTCTATTTATTTCCAAAAATACTGGAGACTCTCCCCAAGGCAAATATTTGATTATATATCGATGATTTTGACGTAATTTATAACTTTTTGTCCCACACTGAGTACAGATGCTTTCAATACTGATTGACTA
>NZ_JAAHHX010000528.1:0-1716 GCF_010672065.1 Moorena sp. SIO4A1
CCTCCTCTATTATGTCCTAACTATCCCTTTCTTTGCTATAACAGGGAATCAACGTCAAAGAAGACTGTACCTCATGAGTACTATAAACGCTATAAAAACCTATAATACCCCAAAATTTTTATCAACAAGTTGGCAAGTATTGCCTTTTCTAATAACTATACCAATCCGTGTAGGAATTGTGATAATTTTTTTTCCCTTTTCCCTACTCCCGTCTTGATGCAGTCGCTCATGGGGGAAACCACGGCAGTCGCTCATGGGGGAGACCCCCAAGACCGCGCTGCCTCCCCAAGACCGCGCTGCATCGCTACTCCCTACTCCCTACTCCCTACTCCCTGTTCCCTGTTCCCAGATCCGCTGTTCCCTTTGGTATACAACTGTAGAGCATTACCAAATAGTATTTGACTTATGCCACTTAGAATTAGGATTGATAATTTGGAGTGGCCATAACCAGAAATGAAGCCCAATGTAAGTTATTATTTCATTAATTTGATGCATTCGCGGAAGCTTCATTATGTTAGAGTCGATGTCCCTTATTAAAGGGAGCACCTCTCCTTCAGAACCGTGCATGAAAGTTTCCCCTCACACGGCTCCTAGGTATTCTTAGCTTTTGCTTTTGCTCCAGTGTATCTGTTGGTGGCAGCTTCGGTGTACTGCTATTAAGTTCAGTTTTGACCAATTGTCGTGGTTTCCATCGATATGATGAAGATGTACAGATTCGTCTTCTAAGAACTTTAACCCACAGTGTCCACAGGAATGGTTTTGCTCTTTTAATGCGTCCGAAGTTTTACCAAAATACAATCTTGAATTTCGGCGGCTCCAGTACACTAAGTCACCGTCGTAAGGAGACTTAGTTCCTTTTACGTTTACGTGGTGATTTTGTTTGTATTTGACTTTTGGGAATCCTTTATCGCACAGTTCATTTGCTCTATACCGACTTACTTTCTTTTCCTTTCGGAACTTTCGGTTGGCAGTGTTGCGGATGAACCATAGTGAATTCCGCGAATCATTCATATCGCAACTACTGTGATAATTGCGCCATCCACGTACGATTGGAGCTAGCTTCTTAGCTTTAACTTTGGCACCATAGTTCGAGTTGTTGATTATGGCTTTGACTTTGTAACGTAATTTCTTAAAGTTTTCCACTGAGGGAATGCTTCGGAATTTTCCGTTTTGCTGGACGCGGAATCTCCATCCCAGAAAGTCAAATCCATCTGTCGATTTGGTCAGTTTGGTCTTTTCTTCGTTGATTTCCATCCCACGTTCTGCTAAGAAGTTTTTGATTTTACTCAATACTTCTTCGGCATTATCTTTTGGTTTTAGAAATATCACCATATCGTCGGCATACCGTAGACTGGTGTGTATTTCTTCTATTCCGTCAAGTGCTATGTTTGCCAGTAAAGGGCTGATGACGCCCCCCTGAGGGGTGCCCTGTTCTGGGAAGTTTGGGTTCACTCCGACTTTAAGGCATCTGTATATACCTAATTTTGTAGATGCGGGAGCTATTAGACTATCCATAATGGATTTGTGGGATATACGGTCAAAGCATTTTTTGATGTCTAATTCGATGATTCGCTTTAGTATATTGGCTTTCTTTTTAGTTCCTTTTAGTTGTTGGTATACTCCTTTTTGGACATCTTGAGCGCATCTGCCGGTTCTAAAACCATAACTATAAGCGCTGAAGGTGGCCTCATGGGCTGGTTCTAAGGCGAATTTGAC
>NZ_JAAHHX010000529.1:0-1713 GCF_010672065.1 Moorena sp. SIO4A1
TGTGTCAAACATATTATGAATTCCCGAACCTATGAATTTGCTGACCAGGTGATGGAAATAACTCAAGGTCAAGGAGTGGATATTGTACTCAACTCTCTGACTTCTGGGGAATTTATTAGCAAGAGTATGTCAGTGGTAACTCAGAGTGGTCGATTTGTGGAAATCGCCAAGCGAGGAATATGGGATTCAAGCCAAGTTGCAGAACTCAGACCGGATGTGTCTTATTTTGTGGTAGATTTAGTTAAAGAGTTTCAAGAGCAACCAGAATTAATCAATTCTATGTTGCAAGGGTTAAAAGATAAGTTGAGCAACGGTTTACTACAACCACCACCAGTGACGGTGTTTCCTATAGAGAAAGTCATCGATGCCTTCCGTTATATGCAGCAAGCTAAACATATAGGCAAGATTGTGGTGAGTCAAACACAAGTGGCTGATGGTACAACTAAAAAGCCTTTAAGTTTCCGTTCGGGAGCTAGCTATTTGATAACAGGAGGTATGGGCGGTTTGGGTTTACTGGTAGCCAATTGGATGGTGTCTTTAGGTGCTAAACATTTAGTATTGTTAGGACGTCGTTCGCCAGATGATGCAACTCGGAAAAAGATAACAGAGTTAGAAATGGCAGGAGCGTCAGTGGTAGTGGAGAAAGCTGATGTGTCTGACTGGGAATCAATGAGAGGTGTGTGGCAGAGGATTGAGGAATCAAACAAACCATTAGGAGGAGTGATTCATTCGGCGGGGATGTTATCAGATGGAGTGTTACAAAACCAGAGTTGGTCTAGTTTTGAGCAGGTGATGGCACCGAAAGTGCAAGGTGCTTGGCATTTGCATCAACTGACTCAAAATCAATCATTAGACTTTTTTGTGATGTTTTCTTCAGTGGCGTCTCTGTTGGGTTCGCCTGGTCAGGGAAATCATTCCGCAGCTAATGGGTTTCTCGATGGTTTAGTTCATTATCGTAGGAAGATGGGATTGCCGGGATTGAGTATTCATTGGGGTGCGGTGTCTCAAATAGGGGAGGCAGCAGAACGAGGTGCAGATATGAGAGCAGGTAAGCAGGGGATGGGTGTGATATCTCCGGCTCAGGTATTAGAGTCTTTGGAACTATTGATGAGTGGTTCGGATGTGGAAGTGGGGGTAGTTCCTATTGAGTGGTCAGGGTGGCAGGATAGAGTGGCACAGTGGCGGTTTTTGTCGGATTGGTTAGAAAAAACTACTTCAACAGTTACAAACGAAATTCAGGATAATCGCCATTTAGAACAATTAAAATCAGTTTCCTTTATGGAACGAGAAAAGATATTAATTGCTTATATCCAAGATAAAGCAGCTTCACTGTTAGGGATGAAAAATTCTCAAATAGATATACAAGAATCTCTAAATCAAATGGGATTAGACTCTCTAATGGCAATAGAACTGAGAAATCTGGTTCTAACTGAAATAGAGGTGGATATTCCGATTACATTCTTTATGAAAAGACTCACTATTATCGGTCTATCAAATGAATTAAATAAACAATTAGCTCAAACTGATAAGCAAGCCATTACTCCAGATAACCAAGAAAAACTTGAGCTAAACAATGTAATAGAGGTAGAACTATGAACTTAGTTAAATTGTCACAATATCTTTATTTGAAAAGAGTCAGATTATGGAGTGATGGGGCAAAATTAAGAACAGAAGGTTCCCAAGAAATATTGATCCCAGATACTATCAGTAAAT
>NZ_JAAHHX010000053.1:0-45426 GCF_010672065.1 Moorena sp. SIO4A1
CCAGCGATTTGTACAGTTTAGGGGTGACCTGTATTCATCTGCTTACCAACGTTCACCCCTTTGATATGTTTAATAGTCTAGAAGGGAAGTGGGTTTGGATCGATTACCTCAGGCAACCTGTCAGTGATCAGCTTATTCGCATTCTGAACAAAATGGTAGAGAATTTACCAAACCAACGCTACCAATCTGCTACTCAAGTACTCGGATCACTGGGTTTACCAGAGAATTTCGCTGCTATACCAGTAACGTCTTTATCTACAACAGTTACCCCTAAGTTTGAGACTCCTACTTGGAAATGTGTACATACCTTTTCTGAAGAATCTAGTGGAATTAATTCTATCGCCTTTAGCCCGAATGGAGAAACTATAGTTAGTGGTAGTACAGATAAAACTATCACGCTTTTTAACTGGCAAGCTAAAACAGTTGTCGCCAAACTTTCAGGACATTTAAATGTGATTGAGGCAGTTGGCTTTAGTCCAGATGGAGAAATTATCGCTAGTAGCAGTTGGGATAATACCATTAAACTATGGCATGAGTATACGGGAAATTTAATTCATACCCTTTCTGGACATTCAGGTTGGGTAAAGTGTCTGGCAATTAGTCACAATGGGCAACTTCTAGCTAGCGGTAGTGCTGATCAAACCATTAAGCTTTGGATGCTGAAGAAGGCATCATTACAGACAACTTTCTTTGGCCATTTAGGAACAGTTAATGCTGTAGCTATTAGTAAAGATGGACAACTGCTAGCTAGTGGTAGTGCTGACAAAACCATTAAGCTTTGGAATTTAGTAACTGGTAAGCTCACCGCAACGATTACTGGACATTCGGCATCGGTAGAGTCACTCACCTTTAGCCCTAGTGGTCAAATCTTAATTAGTGGCAGTGCTGATAAAACCATTAAGATTTGGTTGCTCAAGAGGGATCGGTATTTACAAATACCAAAGAAACCGTTGCTTACTCTCACAGGACATGGGCATGCTGTTAAATCTATTGCCATTAGCCCTCAAGGTAATACATTAATTAGTGGTAGTGCCGATAAGACTGTCAAAATATGGCATCCTGGTAGTGGTGAATTGCTCTATACTCTCACGGATCATTTAAGCGCTGTTACTACCGTTGCTATTAGCCATGATGGTGCTACCATTGCTAGTAGTTCTCAAGATAATACTATTAAGATTTGGCAGTTTGAGTGATTGGGAGAAAGGGAACAGGGAATAGGGAATAGGGAGTAGGGAATAGGGAATAGGGAGCAGGGAGTAGGGAGCAGGGAGTAGGAAAGAGCTCGAAAGAGTTTTTAATGTTGTGATAAATTAGCACTATTGTTCTTGAACCTCCCCATCCTAAGAGGATGGGGATTCCCAGGCACAACCTAAATGGCTGTTAACTCCGTGGGCGTAACTTTCCCTCGAACCGAAGGTAGCTGGGTAGGGTCAATACCCAGTTTTTTAAGACCTCGCATTTTAATGTTTACTGCACCATTTACATCAGCATCATCGTGATACCCACACTCAGTGCAAACGAATTTTTCTTTTTTTCGATTACTCCCACTAGTGTGGTGACACTTTGGACATCGCTGAGACGTATGTTTTGGGTTGATTTTAATTACTGGAATGCCTGACTTTGCAGCCACAACTTCAACCTTTTTAACTAGCTCGCCCCAAGCAGCATTAGATATTGCACGGTTTAATCCTCTTTTGGCCGATTGCCCATTGCGTTCGTAGCCGCCATTTTCATTGGGTTTAGGTTTGCAACGGGACTTCATACCTTTGATTAGAGTCGATGCCCAGTATTACCTGGGGCACCTCTCCTTTCGGCTAAGGCCGACGCTGCGCGAACAGAACCGTGCATGAAACTTTCGCCTCACACGGCTCCTAGATATCCTTACCTTTCGGTTTTGCTCCAGTGTATTTGTTGGTGGCAGCTCTGATGGACTGCTAGTAGGTTCTTTTTAGACCAGTTGTCGTGGTTTCCATCTATGTGATGAAGATGTACATCCTCGTCTTCCATGAACCTCAACCCACAATATCCACAGGAATGGTTTTGCTTTTTCAAGGCTTCAGAGGTAGCATCGGAGTATAATCGCGAATTTCGATTGCTCCAGTACACCAGGTCACCGTCGTAGGGTGACTTGGTTCCCCTTACGTTCACGTGTTGGTTTTGTTTATACCCAACTTTTGGGAATGCCTTTTTACATAGTTCATCAGCTCTATACCGACCTACTTTCTTTTCCTTTCGGAACTTTCGGTGGGCAGTGTTGTTCATGAACCACAAAGAATCCCGAGCGCTGCTCATATTGCAGCTGTTATGGTAGTTCCGCCAACCGCGCACAATGGGTGCCAATTTTCTGGCTTTTACTTCGGCACCATAATTCGAGCTGTTGACTATGGCTTTGATTTTCTTACGTATGTTTCGGTGGTTTTCCTCTGAGGGAATTGACCGAAATTTTCCGTTTTTCTGGACTCGGAAATACCAGCCCAGGAAATCAAATCCTTCTGTCGCTTTGGTTAACTTGGTCTTTTCAACGCTTATTTCCATCCCTCTCTCAACCAGGAATGCTTTGATAGAGTCTAGTATCTTCGTGGCGTTATCTTTTGGCTTCAGAATGACCACCATGTCGTCGGCGTACCTTAGACTGGTGTGTATATCTTCTATTCCGTCTAGTGCGATGTTAGCTAACAAGGGACTTACCACTCCTCCCTGGGGCGTGCCTTGCTCTGGAAACTCAGGGTCTACTCCTGCTTTAAGGCATCGGAATATTCCCTTTTTAATAGTTGCCGGAGCAATAACTCGTTTCATTATGGAGTTGTGGGAGATACGGTCAAAGCATTTTTTGATGTCTAATTCTATTATCCTTTTTGTTTTATTAGAGCCGCTTTTATTTGCTTTTAGGTGATTGTACAGGCGTTTTTGCACATCTTGTGCGCATCTTCCTGTCCTAAACCCGTAGCTGTCGGCGCTGAACAAAGCTTCATGAGCTGGTTCTAAGGCAAACTTAATTAGACATTGCCAGGCTCTGTCAGCAATGGTTGGTATCTTTAACATTCTTACTTTTCCATTCTTCTTAGGGATTGGAATTTCACGAAGTCCGCTATGTTTCCAGTCGTGGCCATAGAGGTTCAATGTTTCAACCAGTTCCATGCGTTCTCTGTAGTTGAGGCTTGACTTTCCATCAACTCCAGCCGTTTTCTTTCCTTTGTTTAGCTGTGTCACTTGACGTACTGCCAAAAGCTGAGCTGCGCGGGATTTCAGTATTAGCTTCTGTAAAGACCGTGCTTTCTTCAAGTCACCATCTCGAACTGCTTTGAACACTCTCTTTTGTAGGCGGAAAAGGTCTTGGCGGATTTTCTTCCACTTTTGACTTTTCCAAAGGTCGCTATATCGATTATTAGACATGCGTCTACCTATACTCTCCTAAGGTTTGTGTTTTCTGGATACCCGCAGCCAGTTATTTGGCTGCATCTTACCCGACAGTGAGGATTAAGTTTGGCATAACTTACTAGAGGTTCGACCTTTCTCTAGACTCAATGTTGCTGTCGTTTTTACTCGTTCCGTCTGTTAGATTTATTTGGCGATTTAGGGCAGTCCACTTTGCCTATTCCCTTCTCGAAGATTACGGATACCAAATATATAGCTCCGTGAGAATGTAAGGAATGAAGTCTCGCATATACTGGTCAGATTGCGGCTTGGACTTAAGACACTTTTTAAGGACTTTTGTTAATCTACCCGTGTCGCCTCCCTTTTAGCGGCAGTGTGGCACATCTGATTTACCTCTGATTCCGCCCTGATGCCAGCGTCACTCTGGTGGGTTGCCGCCCATCTCGGTGTGGCCAGATAAGGAGTCACATATCTTCTCATGGGGTTGGGTTTGCACCACCATCCAATCAGACAGTTAGGTTTGAGGTTTATTCCTCGCGCCCCTAGCTTATACCCCTCCCTACTACGGGAGGCTCCTAGCTAGAACGAGCCGCACATATTCAAGTCCTCAAATATCAGGGCATCGGCTTCATTTGTTAGGGTTTTAGCAGTTTCCCAGTGATATGCACGACGTTTATCAGTGATTCGATCATGCAATGAAGCCACTCTAGAGAAGGATTTTTTGCGGTTTTTTGAGCCTTTCTTTTTCCTACTCGCAGATCTTTGCCTTAATCTCAGACGTCTCGCTTGACGTTTTGATTTTTTGTCGTTAGCTGGATTGCTGATTATCTCTCCATTAGAAATACTAACGAGCTTTTTAATACCCAGGTCGCAACCTTTGACACGAGATGCATCAATTTCGCCTTTAGTTTTTACAGATGGATCTGGTACCGATTTGTCCTCAATCTGGAGACTTACAAACCATCCCCGTGCTTTTCGACGAACGGTTACGGACTTCACTGTAAATCCATCAGGGATAGGGCGAGACTTGTGGAAACGCATCCATCCTATCCCTGGTAGATAGATTTGATTGCCATCCAGCTTTACCTGTCCTGGAGCATATTTGAAGCTTCTAAATCGCGAACGTCTCTTAGGTTTAGGGTGTTCTGTCTCTCCTTTGAAAAACTTTGAAAAAGCCACATCTAACTGCCTTAACGTCTGTTGCAAGACAGTTGAATTGATAGTTTTGTACCAAGGTCGCTCTTTTTTGAGAGTTGGGAGACTTGAGCTCTGAGCTTCGTAAGCATTCCTACGAGGGTTCTTTTGACTTTTTTTCCAAGGATATCCGATAGAATGTGACTTGTTCACGGAACAGGTCAATGGACACGCTTCTCCCTTACTTTTAAAATCACAGTAATTACCTAGTCTTGGAGATCTAACTTGATCATAAGACTCATTTCTGTCTCTCAATAAGTAATTGTACTGAGCTAACAGCATATCTAGCCATCGGTTCATTGTGGCTTGTTGCTGATGATTGGGTCTTAGTTTATAGACGTATCCAAGCTGCATGGCTCGACCTCTCCATCCGTGCTATCTTAATTATATATTTCCGAAATTATATTGACAAGAGGATGCCTAAACAAAAATAAAAAAAAGTAGGAAGACCCCGACTTTATGACGAACCTAAAACAACCCATAGCATCAAGGCCACACAAACGGCTTGGAATGGATTGAAATACCTAGCAGCTTCTTCGGAGTTAAGTCTATCGGAGTATCTGGAATTTTTGGGAAAGACTGGTGTGCTACCTGAGTGATCGGTATTTGAAGGGAAAATTCATCCCTGGAGACGAAACCTTAGGAGAGTGGAGCCTTTATGGTTGGCAGGCTATGCATAAAAAGGTTAAAACTTATTGATTAAGGCTCCACTCTCCTTACGGTAACTTTAAGACCTAAGAGGACGGGGTATTCTTTTCCCCTGGCCTTTGGCCACGCTACGCGAACAAACTCCCCTATTCGATAACCTATTTATATAGCGGTTCTCATAGCTATAAGGTACACAGGATTTTTTTCCTGATCTGAAGTTCCCTATTCTCTCTTCCCTACTCCCTACTCCCTGCTCCCTGCTCCCTAACTTTGGAGTTACACTGCATCTATGGACAGACTCGGATCACCCCTATGGAAATTACCATCCAACTCCCCGATGAAATCGCTAGTCAACTCCAAGTAGGTGACCTCTCCCGCAGAATCCTTGAATTGATCGTGGCTGATCACTATCGTCAAGGTCAGCTTGGCGCTGCCCAAGTCCGCAGAATCCTTAACTTCTCTTCTCGCTGGGAAACCTACCAATTCCTCAAGGAGGAAAAAGCTTACCTTCCCTACACCGAAGCTGACCTAGACGAAGATCGCAAAATCCTTGACAATCTATTTTCAAAAGCTTTTAGATAAGCAAAATGGCAACCTCTCTAATAAATCCTGATCAAGATTTCGCTTTATGGGCTGTGCTGCTGTCAGCAGCAACAATTGGATTGTGGGCAGAACGTACTCCTTGGGGAGCTAAACTATCTGGGGCTGTTGTGACCATTTTGGTAACCTTCATCCTATCTAATCTTAGGATTATCCCACCGGATGCTCCCACCTATGGGGTGGTCTGGTCTTACTTAGTTCCTTTAGCGATTCCTTTGCTACTATTCCAAGCTGACTTGTTTCGGATTGTGTGGGAGGCTGGGTCTATCTTAATTGCCTATGTCATTGGTGCAGTGGGAACAATCCTAGGAACAGTAGTGGCTTACTATCTCATTCCTTTAGGAGAAGAAGGTTGGAAGTTGGCAGCAATTTTTTGTGCTACTTATATTGGTGGTTCTGTTAATTTTGCGGCAACCGCTGAAAGCACTGGGTTACGAGCAGGAGATTTACTCAGTGCCGGGGTAGCAGCAGATAATTTAGTTATGACCTTGTACTTTTTACTGTTGTTTGCTTTACCTTCAATGAAGTGGCTACGGGGAATTTTCCCTAACCAACGTTCCCATGAGAATACTAATTCTAGCCAGTTTAGTGTCTTTGATTCCCAGTCTCGACAAGGACTCTCTGTTATCGATATCACTTTGGCATTAGCCATTAGTATGACCACTTGTGCTGTAGGTTATGGTCTCGCTAGCTGGTTGGGCTTCAACAAAGGGGGAATTCTGGTGGTAACGGTTTTAATTGTGATGCTAGCGACAGTATTTCCAAGTTATTTAGGTAGGATAACCGCAGCAGAAAAAATTGGCTATCTGCTGATGCAGGTATTTTTTGCTGTAATTGGAGCCAGCGCTAATGTGGAAATAGTGCTACGAGTCGGATCAGTTCTGTTTATCTTTGCTGGATTAATTCTCGCCATCCATTTGTTAGTGCTACTGGGAGTTGGTCGATTGCTGGGTTTGGATTTAGCTGAATTGCTGATTGCGTCCAATGCTAATATGGGTGGGCCAACTACAGCAGCGGCTATGGCGACAGCACGGCAGTGGGATAAACTTGTTACTCCTGCTATTCTTTGCGGTACTCTGGGTTATGCAGTAGCTACGTTTATTGGTGTAGGATTAGGTAATTTTCTGCGGTCTTTGGGTTGATGTAGTATTTTGAAATTGGGTGAGGTACTTACGCCGGTGGATTTTAGGGAGCAGGGAGCAGGGAGCAGGGAGCAGGGAAGTCGGAAGTGGGAAAAAATACTGTTTACCTCATAGCTATGAAAAACGCTATATCGCATTTTCCTAGGTTTTGGAAATATTTCCGGATATAGGTAGAACTCCCTTGGATTCAGAAATAGTAGATGCACCCTGACTAATCCCTCAGCTACCCGCTGGGGTTTTTTTTTGATCTTGAACAATGGTATCTGGGGTGACGTTTCTGGGGATTTTGGTTTTTGCGATCGCGTAGCGGCTCCATTCGCGTAGCGTGGCCCAAAGGCCAAGGAGCATCGCATTTCCCTATGTTTTGCCAATGTTTCCGCCCACCTTCTGCACTTCAAACTGTAGTATTTTGAAACTCCCCCGGCTTATAGCCTTGAGGAGTTTCAATCGGGAGCAGGTCAAAGTTGATGAACTATCTAGTATTAGAGCAAGCTAAAACCCATGAGGGGGCTATAGCTTTAGTACAAATGCTCTGCATAAGTGACATGCTCCCTGTCAATCTCTTATATAGCGTTTTCCATACTTATGATTTAGACAGGATTTTTTACCAATTCCGAAGTTCCCAATTGCGAAGTTCCCTGTTCCCTAAAATCCCAAAATTGTCTACCTCACCGAATTGAAAACCGCTATATTATTACTAAGGCTGATAAGCATTAAGTAATTTACTGTGAGGCTGTACAAATGGTTAAGATTGATACTCAATCGGTGTAAATCGCTCAAAAATGGGCTTTTGAGATACTGTATTAGGGGTAATACCAAGTATCCTACCAAAGCCCTGTTGACTAATTGCAATTTTTCATATCCTAGATTGGCGAAGGTATTGTTAAAAACTAAATGATTCTATGAAACTAGTTTATAACGAGAAAACAAAGAAGCTTGAATTTCAATTTACATGGGAAACCTTTATCGATCCATTTTCCACTTATAAAACTGCATGGGCACTTATTAGATATGTAGTAGATCTAGTGAAATCACCAGGTAATCTTTCTCAAGATGATAGTGCAATCATAAGGTCAGTCATTGAGGAGGGGCGCAAGCAAAACGTTGATGAAATGGAGATTCAGATGAGCCGTGATGTTGCTTTGGGAATTAATGTAGATGGTATAAAAGGTGTCGATGTGACATTCGGAAGCAAAGGTAAAACAAATTATGTTATGAAGATAAAATATAAGTCTGATGACTAATCAAGCTGTCTAGTTATTATCAAGAATTCCTGTTTAATAACATAAAAGCCAATGAAGATAAAATCTGAAAAGCTGTGGTAGTAAACTTTAGCATGCATGCCTCTTGCCTTAGGCGTAGAACTATATCACAAAACCCAAGGCAATTTAGCAGAAGAATTCCAGGGTTTCTCCCAAGGAATACCACCAACTTCTAATCCACATAACTTACTTTCAGCTATCAAAATCGGTTCAACGTTATCCCCACGTCGTTGTTTAAGTTCCAACCTCAGGTGACCTTGCATAGTATCCCGGCAAATGAAATCTAACCCCTGTTCCGTCGGAGCTCGTAGAGGTGTACCAGGATAGTCAGTTGTACCAGTTAACTCTACTTCATACTCCCCATTGCGCCCTTGCATCTGCCAATTTCCCCAAGGCTCAATCTGCCAGCTTACTTCTGAATTCCACGGCACGAATTCATAAAATTTACCTTCGTAGTGAATGCCAATCAATGCAGCTGCTTCTGCCAACCCCATTACTTCCCGTCTACCACCACCAGCAGTTAGAGCCAGGTCTGGTTGATCGGTAAAACTGTTGCAATTAAGCCAAAACCACTTCTTAGGAAAAGCACGACCCCAATTTTTTTCCCCATAGGCCGGGACATTGGTAAAGTCATATAGCCTACCATTCCAATCAATCCAGCCAGTGGCTAAACCGTGGGCCATCAAGATTTGCCATCCTGGTTCAAATATCTGTAAAAACGAAAGCCAGCCAGCGGTTGATTGCTGGGGTTTTCCCTGATCTCCCCAGCCATAAATCGGTTTAATTTCATAGCGCCAATCACAATAGTTTCCGCTGGCTGGGTCCCGAATAAACCCTTGATTCAAGGTAGCTGTAGCCTGATATCCTTCCTTGATTTGATACTCAAATTTATCCGGGTCAAGGTATTGAGGAGTAATTTGTAATTTAGTTTTACCCCAATGTCCTAGACCTAAGGATTCCGATGACCCCCAAAACTGTTCCGGATGGGGGAAGGTACGACACAGATACTGATCATCAGGGCCTAGAATTTGGGCTGAACCCCCACTATAGGGTTGACCACCAATGGGGTCTTCAATGGAATACATAAACGCAAACGTCTGACCACAACTGGGTAACGTCACCCGATAGTACCAACCTTCAAAAAAGCGATCGCTCTTACCGTCCCAGTGATATCCGCTGTGGGGTGTTTGAAAAGGATGTGTCATAGACTAGGGTTTTGGTAGCTTGGGGGATTTTGCCATTAATTATTATAAATTCCAGCATCAACTCTTCCCCTAGAAGGGTTGAAAGTTAGCAGGTTACATGTTGCATGTTGGGCAAATAACCTACCCCACGGGAACGCCAAAGGCGAACAACCACATAACCTTCTATGGTGGGCAGATGGTGGGCAGTGCCGAGTAACCCTATAACCAGCTTGGTGAATCTGTCTGATGCACTGCCCACCCTACATTAACTGTTCCCTGTTACCCCTACTCCCTACTCCCTACTCCCTACTCCCTAATGCCCGATAAAAAGGTATTCACACCCGAAATGACTGCTGATGGCTCATTCACCTTCTTTTGTTCAGAAATTGGTGAATCCTATCACAGCCGACAAGGTGCCATAGAAGAAGCCCAGCTGAAGTTTGTCAAACCCTGCCAAATAGCTGAAAAAGCCCAACAGCCAGTGCTACGGTTATTAGATATCTGTTATGGTCTAGGTTACAACAGCGCTGCTGCCCTAGCGGAAATTTGGACACACAATCCCCACTGCCATGTCCAACTAGTTGCCCTAGAATTACACTCTACCGTACCACAAGCTGCGATCGCTCAGGGTTGGCTTAATCACTTTCCCAATCCTATCCCCCAACTATTAGAGGCTCTGGCAACTACTGGACTGGTTGAAACCCAGCAATTGCAAGCTCAACTCTATCTCGGTGATGCCAGAAAAACTATCCAACAGGTGCAACAAGCTAACTTCCAAGCTGATGCTATCTTTCTTGACCCCTTTTCCCCACCCAACTGTCCCCAATTATGGACTCTCGAATTTATTCAACACTTAGCCCAATGTTGCTCAGACACCGGTAGACTAGCCACCTACTCTTGTGCCGCAGCAGTGAGAATTGCCCTGATCACAGCTGGGTTTACTATTGGCTCTACCATTGAAGTGGGAAATCGGCAACCCGGTACTGTCGCTAGCTTTACTGAAGCTGATTTACCTAGCTTATCAATCCGAGAACAAGAACATTTGCAAACTCGTGCCGCTGTACCTTACCGAGACCCGAATTTATCAGACTCAGCCTCAGACATTCTACACCGACGCCGCCATGAGCAGCAAAACTCTTTACTTGAAGCAACCTCCCATTGGAAAAAGCGTTGGTTGAGAGAGCAAAGGGAATAGGGAACAGGGAATAGGGAATAGGGAACAGGGAGTAGGGAGTAGGGAGTAGGGAGTAGGGAGTAGGGAGTAGGGAGTAGGGAGTAGGGAGTAGGGAGTAGGGAGTAGGGAGTAGGGAGTAGGGAGTAGCAAAAGGCCAAACGTGTTGCTTAATAATTGAATGATTTTAAGAGTGAGGTGGAATGGGCATCTTGTGTGGAACTGGCATCTTGTGTAGAACTGGCATCTTGCCAGTTTCCTGGAATGGGCATCTTGTGTGGAACTGGCATCTTGCCAGTTTCCTGGAATGGGCATCTTGTGTGGAACTGGCATCTTGCCAGTTTCCTGGAATGGGCATCTTGTGTGGAACTGGCATCTTGTGTAGAACTGGCATCTTGCCAGTTTCATGCTTATTTTCGCGCGGGCAGGATGCCCACTCTACTCCTATTCATTCAAAGACTGACGCAACGCCAGGCAATAGGCAATAGGCAATAGTCAAGACGGTTTTAACGGATGCAGTCCCGATTCCCGATTCCCGATTCCCGATTCCCGATTCCCGATTCCCCTTTTATAGTAATAATACGGTAATTATTGACTTAATTAGCAATTAATCAAATTAAATAGGGAATAACACTATTTATTCTCCCAATATAGTAATCATGCTTCTCCGGAATTATTAATTCTCTCTCGTGCATCTTTAACAAAACTGCCAATTTATGACATCAAACTGAGGTCAAGTGTGAGTATGATAGGGATGCAAAGATGGAAGCAAAAAGCTAATCTATGGTTGCAGTAGCAATTCTAGCGGCAGGACGCGGAACTCGCATGAAATCTGACCTGCCCAAAGTCTGTCACCGTTTGGGTTCACAAACTCTAGTGGAGCGAGTGCTCAACAGTTGTGTTTCTATTAACCCCTCCAGAGTGATGGTGATTTGTGGCTATCAGAGTGAACGGGTAAAAGAAAGTCTGAGCGCCTACACCAATGTAGAATTCGTTGAACAGAAAGAGCAATTGGGTACTGGTCATGCCGTCCAGCAACTGTTGCCCCACTTGGCAGACGATACCGGAGACTTACTGGTCTTAAATGGTGATGTTCCCTTGTTGCGTCCCGACACCATTAAACAACTATTAGAAAGCCATCAAGCCCATAACAATGGCGCTACGATCCTAACTGCCCATGTGCCCAATCCCACCGGTTATGGACGGGTTTTCTGTGATAGTAACAATCAGCTGCAACAGATTGTGGAACACCGGGATTGCACTGATGCTCAAAAGCAAAATAACCGCATCAATGCTGGTGTCTATTGCTTCAACTGGTCTCAATTGGCTTTGGTCTTACCAAAACTCTCTGCGGATAATGACCAAAATGAGTATTACCTAACGGATACGGTTACCATGGTTAATCCAGTAATGGCAGTGGATGTGGAAGTAACCCACGAAATTCTAGGGATTAATGACCGTAAACAGCTGGCCATGGCTGAGCAGATTTTGCAAGAGCGGATTAAGGATAGCTGGATGAAGGCAGGGGTGACATTAATTAACCCAAACAGTATCACCATTGATGACACTGTCCAATTGCAACCTGATGTCATCATTGAGCCCCAAACTCATTTGCGGGGTAAGACCGTGATTGGTGCTGGTAGCAGGATTGGCCCAGGGAGTCTGATTGAAAATAGCCAGTTGGGTGAGAAGGTGACCGTGCTATATTCAGTGGTCAGTGATTCTGTGGTTCAAGATGGCACCCGTATTGGTCCCTATTCCCATCTTCGGGGTAATGCCCAAGTAGGAGAATCCTGCCGTATCGGAAATTTTGTGGAACTGAAAAATACTCAGATTGGCGATCGCACTAATGCCTCTCATCTATCTTATTTAGGAGATGCTACCCTAGGGTCCCGAGTGAATATTGGCGCAGGTACGATTACTGCCAATTACGATGGTGTTAAAAAGCATAAAACCCAGATAGGCGATCGCACTAAGACTGGCTCGAATAGTGTTTTGGTGGCACCACTCACCTTAGGAGAAGATGTCACTGTGGCCGCTGGTTCTGTGGTTACCAAGGATGTTCCAAACGATAGCTTGGTAATAGCTCGTGGAAATCAGGTAGTTAAACCCGGTTGGCGATTAAAGACCACTGAAGATTCCAACAGCTGAGCAAGTATAGGGATGGCTGTAAGTTGATCAGGTTGTTGCTAAATTCCCTAAATTGGGTGTTTCAAGAGGGGCAATAGGGGTAACAGAAGTAAGAAGGGGAAGCAAATGACTAAAGACTGCGATAATAATTGTTGAGGTAAAATTTAGCTAGCCTGATGACCTGGGAAATTGCTTCTGTTGTTGCTAAATCTGTTACCCCTATTTTAGGGAGAAAAATTCAAACTAGGCTAACTCCTGCCGACATCCACAAAGCAGTAGAGCAAGGACTCAAAGCTGCCCTAGTGCGAGAAGAACCCTTGGCACCAGAGCAGCGCCTTTTCTATTACTCTGCTCCTGATGCGATCGCGTTTTTTCTGGAAGACTTTTTCCAAGATAGGGAAGTACAGGAGGAATTACACAAACCCCTCCAAGAGGAGCACAAAGCACCATTAACCTCTTTGCTTGTGGAGAAATTTAAGCAGGTAGCCTCAAACTATGCCCCCACTCAACCACAAGATAGTTTTATCCTTCCCTGGATGGAAACCTTTGTCAAGACTTATACTGAGAAAACCAGCACTTATTTACAATTTCAACTAACTAAGGAAAACTATTTCCAGCAAATTTCCAACAAGATTGATCATGTTAAGTTTGCTGGGATGTTGGTAGCGACCCAGCATGGAAACCATTCCCTTAAGCTTGACCAAATTTTTGTCATGCCTGAGGTGGAAGTGTTACATCCTCCCAGTAGTCAGCGACCGGTAGAGTCGCGGGTTTTTCACCCTCAGGTAGCATTACCCGGTAAGCAATGGCAACCATTGCCCATGCAAACGGTTAAAAAAACTCTTGCCCAATATTTATCAGCCGTAAAAACCTGGCAGGTTACCTCTGCTAAATCCCGAAACGTCATGTTACTGGGTGCGCCTGGTTCAGGTAAAACCACCTTAATGAATTATGTTGCTGTCATGTTAGCCCAGAAGCAACCAGAAGCAATGGGGTTAGCGCCAGATCTTGACTGGCTGCCGATTTTAATTGATATTCGGGATTGGGTCGAGTATTCAGATATCAGTATTCTAGAGTATGCACGGCAGTTTGCTGAAAAAACCCTATTGGTGAAATCCCTGCCTAAAGGTTTCTTTGAACATTGGCTGGAGGATGGACGAACATTGATTTTGCTCGATGGGCTTGATCAAGTCACAGAACCAGCAAAAGGTGAGCAAGTCGTAGGTAAAATTAAGGATTTTATCCAGCAATTTCCTAACAATTGGGTAATTATAACCTGCGATAATTCCAGTTACCATAACTCAAATTTTATCTGGGAGTTTTACAGGAACGAAGAATTTTATCCCTATCAAATTCAGTCCTTTGATGACAGTCAAATAGAGGAATTTATTCAGCGCTGGTACTATAGTCAGATTCAATACAAAGCAGAAGCACAACGACTTAAAGAAAGCCTGAGCAAAGTGCTATATGAGCATCAGCAGATTAGACGCCTGGCACGAAACCCCCTATTGTTGACAATTATTACCCTAATTCACCGCTATCATTTCCGATTGCCTTTGGAGCGCTATCAGCTTTATGACCAGGCAGTAGACCTGTTATTAACCTCCTGGGATAATAAACCAGATATTAGTCCAGATATTAGTAATAATCAGAAGCTGAAATATCTGGGATTGAATGATTGTAGACGATTGATGGAACGTCTCGGGTATTGGATGAATATCCAGGAGAGTAAAACGGAGAAAGAAGGTAGGATAGTAATTAATCGAGATGAACTGATCGCTTGGTTTGGTAGAGAAATTAAAAACCTGAAACAGATTCAGTTATACGAGGCCAAGGCAGAGGCAAAACGGTTGGTTAATTTGATTAGGGATAGCGTAGCGGCTCCAAAGGAGCATCGCACTGGCATTTTAACACAACAAGGATTGGATGGTTACGCCTTTATCCATAAAATCTTTCAAGACTATCTGTGTGCTCAAGAAATTAACTATCAAGCCGATAATGAAGAAAATTTTGAGATTATCCTTAATCATATCCAAGACTATCTCCATGACTCCCACTGGCAAGACGTGTTGCTGCTACTAATTGCTCAGCTTAAACCAAAAAAAGCCGCTAAAGCAATTCAGGAAATTTTAAATCATGGCAGTGAGTATGAGTCTTGGTTACATCGGGATTTATTATTTGCTGCCACTTGCCTTACCGAAAATACTCAACCCTTGAAGATAGCAGATAATTCCCTACTGCAATAAATTTTAGCAGCATTAGTTACCCTAGCAGCCAGTGATTCACGGCGAGTTGGTTACCAACTCCATCAGCAAGTCTTTCAAACCCTTTCCGACTTGAATCAGACTGAGATTAAACTTGACCTTTTACAACTATTGAAAGATAGAGCAAACTCTCAGAAAGATACACAATCCCAGGAAAGCCAAGTGGAATTAGGGCAAAACCAATTAGGGCAAAACCAATTAGGGCAAAACCCGACATTCCTCAAAACCTTTTTGGCAGGGCTAGAAGATAATAATAATACCGTGCGTCACCAGGCCAGTGAGATATTAACTAGTGATAGATTAACTAGTGATAGTTTAAATAAATTAGACTCTCCTGACTATTATCTGACTACTCTCCATCACACTAGTCTTCCAAAAAATATTCAGAACTTATCACTAAGCGCTATTGTCAGATTAGACAATACTTCAGAAAGCTTAGTAAATACATTGCTGAGCTGGCTAAAAGATGACGATGCTACGGTTCGTTCTGAAGCAGCTTTAGCATTAGGTGAATTAGCTCAGGTTTCTGAGCCAGTCGTGAATAGCTTGTTGATGCGGTTAAACGATAAAAATTCTCGTGTTCGTTACTCCAGTATCTGGGCATTGGGCAAATTGAAGCAGCGTGGTAAAACCGTTGTGAGTGCGTTATTGACAAGGCTAAACGATCAAAATTCTCGTGTTCGTTGCTTGAGTGCTTCAGTGTTGGGTAAATTAGACCAGCGTAGTGAAACCGTAGTCAGTGCTTTAATCACATCCCTCAAAGATCAAGATTCTGATCTCCGTTGTGCCGCCGCTACTGCTTTAGGTCAGTTAGGTAATGGTCAGTTAGGGAACCTTTCTGAAACAGTTGTCAGTGCCCTACTACCCCAGCTAGATGATCAAGATTCTGATGTACGTTGTGCCACTATTAATGCCTTAAGCCAGTTGGGTAATTCTTCTCAAGTTGTGATCACTGCCTTGCTGGGGTGCCTCAAAGATGAAGAGTCTGGTGTACGTGCCTCAGCAGCTGAGACCTTGGCTGAGTTAGGTAAACCATCTAGTTATGTGTCCAGTGCTCTTGCACAATGGATTGAGCTGCACCAAGCCTCAGACTATGTGGGTAGTGGGATTGATGCTCTATGGAATTTGGAAATCCCACAAGGGAGTAGGGAGTAGGGAGTAGGGAGTAGGGAGTAGGGAGTAGGGAGTAGGAGCTGAGGGGTTGACCACAAGGCTAATTCTCATAAAAAATGGCTCAAAGTATTGCTAGGCAACGCTTTTAGCCATTGAGATACTATTTAGTATAAAAAATCAATTATCAAAATATCAAAGCTATACACAATAGCAGTTTGAGGCCACTAAAGTTAACAGCTTAGTCTAACAGGTACCGAAAAGCCATTACTAATGACTATCAAGATTTCAGCATCCTGTATGCGTAATTGTTCAGATACATTTAAATCGACTTAAATCGACAAAAATTCCACATCCTTAGTCATATTCAAGGTATCCACAATCTTTTCGCCAGTATGATAAGCCGCTAGCAGAACTTCGCTAGTTTTGCCCCATGCGATCGCACCATTAGCATCTAGAGCAATAGCGGCAAAATCTCGCTGATTCTTCCGAGCTTCCTTAAATGAACGCTCCATGGCATTCACCAGGGATAAACCATCAGTGACTCGCACCACAATCCGTGCTGCTAGACACTCTTCCATAATGTCTTCCCCGATACCGGTGCAGCTCACTGCTGCATCACCAGTAGCGTAATTTCCTGCTGGCATTGCCGAGTCACTGACGCGACCAATCCGTTCAAAACCCTTACCACCAGTAGAGGTCCCTGCTGCCAGATGACCCCGGCTATCTAGTACAACCACACCAATGGTTCCCCTTCGAGCTTCAGAGCTGGTCACCAATTCGTCCTCAGCAATCACTCCCGCCATCTTATGGCTAAAATTGGCCTGCCTTTCTTTGAGCCACTCTTGTAACCGCAGCTGCGTCATAGGATTGTAAACCGGGAGTTGCATGTCTCGTAACAATTCTGCCGCTCCATAGTCCGACAGCACGCGGTCATCGGAGCCTTGCAACGCTTCTGCCAGCTGAATCGGATGCTGCACTCGCGACACATTAATCACACCGCTGAAGCGCTGAGATTGACCTTCCATCAGGGACGCACTCATCCGGATTTGCCCATCTGATTGCAACACTGAACCGGTTCCAGCATTAAAGCGCGGGTCATCTTCTAACAGTTGGCAGCCTCGGACCACAGCATCAGTCGCACTACTACCGTTCACTAACAAGGCATAAATCTCCTCAATAATTGAGTGGAGGGACTTGCGAATCGCATCAGCCCCTCCTTTGCCTTTTATAGAACTACCAGCACCACCGTGGATAATGACTTTGGGACACACCGTCTTCACAAACATACACAAGAATGAAGAAAAGATTAAGGATTAGAACACATAGTGTGAATTATGAGAGTCTGCTGTGTCAAGTATGAAAATATACAAAACACAAAAAGTTCACTGACGAAACCTTTGGAACTAGCCCTGGTTATCCTTGATACCTCATCTCTGCTTCACGCCAGATTTCCGTCTGCGACAGCGCTCTGAGCAATATTTGACTTCCTCCCAACAATCTTGCCATTTTTTGCGCCATGTAAAGGAACGTTGACAAACAGGGCAAATTTTTGTTGGCAGGTTCGATTTCAATTGCTGGCGTGTCATATTAGTTCTATTATAGATAATGAGTATCTTTTATTGTAACAAATTATTAATTTCTATCAAGTTTAATAAAAAAAAATTACAAAATTTAATTATATAGCGGTTAATCGTTAATTGTTTATTGTTAATTGAAAACTTTTGAGTTTTGATTGTCTATAGCAATTATAAATAGGTTGTGAAATTTCACGGGGGCAGGATACCCGTACTCACAATGATTTTGGGTTTCGGAATTTTCACAACTCGTTTATAAAACCTATAATTTTTCATACTTATCAAGTACTTTGTCCTAGGTTTTAGGCAATAGGGAGTACGCAATAGGGAGTAGGCATAAGCCAATTGACTGTACATCATTACTAGGATAAATGCTATAGTAAGGGGAAAAAGAACCCTTATTATCAAGTCAGGTTGAATACCCATCTTTCTAGAGAGCGAGGGGAGGGTGGGAAGTGTGGGGAGATAGGGAGATAGGGAGATGGGGAGATGGGGAGATGGGGAGATGGGGAGATGGGGAGATGGGGGAGATTTTTATTAAGGGTAATTATCCCGACATGATATATGACCTTTCCCAACTAATCGATAACTAGATAACAATTAATCAAACTAACAATTAATCAAACTAACAACTAATCAAACTAACAACTAATCAAAGAACCTATGCAACCTATTCGACAAGGGGACGTTATTTTACTTCCTGTAGAGCAAATCAATGGACAACAGTTACCTCACCTAACCCTAGCAGAAGGAGAGGTAACTGGACATTCCCATCGCATCAGTGATGGTGTTGCTCAGTTATACGAAAAAAATGGCATCCTTTATCTACAAGTTGTTTCAGAAATAGCAACCTTAACTCACGAAGAGCATCAGCCCATAGAGCTTCCACAAGGTAGCTGGATGGTGCGAATTCAACGGGAATATGAACCTCAAGGATGGCGATATGTTGCTGACTAATATTATGTCCGGTTGACTACTTATATAGCAAAGGGAACAGGGAGTAGGGAGTAGGGAGTAGGGAGTAGGGAGTAGGGAGTAGGGAGTAGGGAACAGGGAGTAGGGAGTAGGGAGTAGGGCACAAAAATTATCACAATTCATTGAGGTGCCCTATAAAACTTATAACTTGTAACTTGTCACCTGTAACTTGTAACTTGTAACTTGTAACTTAAAAAGTATAAATTACAAATTACCTGAATACAAAGTAATTAACCGAACTCGATACTATCTGTTCACACAAGTTCTGATCGTTAAACCTTCTCCAGTCGAACCAAAGCATTGTAGTCTGGAATATCTACTTCAGGCGATCGCTTGCGTTTATCCAATAGCACATTTCCTTCAGGCCAATGTACCTGTAAATTTCCTGGTGTAATCGGTGCGATATGGATGTTTCCTTGGAATTGACCCTGTTGATTCCTCAGGATTACGGCATCGCCATGGTTTAATCTCAGTTTTTTAGCATCCACCCGACTCATCAGCACCGCCTTTCGCCTTGCCCCAGTAATGGCATCTTTCTGTTCTTGCACCATGCTGTTAAATTGTTTACCTCGCCTGGTGGCTACCAAGAAATGACCTTCTGGCAGCTCTAACTTGGGTGGAGATAAGGGGGAAAAATGGGCTAACCCATCCGGTGTGGGGAAATTCCAGCCAAAGCAGAGATGGGAACCGCCATACTGGAACTGATCACCAGCTTCCTTCAGATGTTGGATACCAGCATACTGGGGGATAACCTGGGCAATTTCTGCCCGAATGGCGGCTGTGCTATCAAAGTATAATTTATCTGCCAAATCCGGACGCACTCGCCGTGCTAGTTCCATAAACACTTCCCACTCCGGACGGGCTTCCCCAATCCGAGGGCCAGGAATTTCTGGACTGAAAATCACCCGTCTCTCGGTACTGGTTTCAGTTACTCCCCCTGGAATTTCGTAGCGAGTCGTGGCGGGTAACAAGACTACGGTTTCCCCAGGTTCTACTAACATTTGACTGGAGAGGACAATATCCATATGGACTCTCAGAGGGATTCGCTGTAGTGCCTCTTTGATATAATCTGGTTCTGGCAACACCTCCAGGAAATTGCCTCCGACGGAAAATACTATATCCAACTCCCCTGAATGGGCAGCATCAATCATTTCCGCTGCTGTTAATCCTTTGGTGGTGGGTACTTCAAACTGCCATTGTTGGCTGAGCTTGGCCGCATTTTCTGGAGTAATGGGCTTACCACCAGGAAAAACCGTGGCATAGCATCCCATTTCTGCTCCTCCTTGCACCCCAGAGTGACCCCGAATCGGCATTAACCCACAGCCTTCTCGACCAACAAACCCTTTTGCTAAGGCTACGTTAATGATGGCTCGCACATTATCTTCGCCACACTGATGCTGGGTAATACCCATGCTCCAGACAAACACAGCTTTATCAGCTTCAGCTAGCATCTTGGCAAAGGCGTACATATGTTCACGGGAGGTACCGGAAAGCTGTTCTAGTTCTTCCCAGGATTGGTTAGCTAGGGTTGCTTTTAATTGCTCAAAATTAGTCGTATGATTTTTGATGAAGGATAAGTCTACCCAATGGTTAGCAATCATCTCCTTAAGGGTGCCATTGAGGAATGCCATATCCCCACCCATATTGATTAAAAAGAAGTCTTCGGCAAATTTAGTACCAAATAAGGCACTTTCGGGAATCGAAGGCACCCAATAGCGTTCCATACCTGGTTCTTGGTAAGTGTTAATTACCACAATTTTGGTACCAGCCTTCTTAGCCCAGTGGAGATACTTAACTGTAACTGGTTGATTGTTGGCAACGTTAGAGCCAATGAATACTAATAAATCTGTGCCAATCCAATCTTGATAAGAACAAGTAGTAGCTGCTACCCCTAATCCTGCTTTAAGTCCAGCAGTACTCGGAGAATGGCAGATGCGAGCAGCATTATCTATATTATTAGTTCCGATTGCCCGCACTGCTTTTTGGGCAGCATAGTAGGTTTCATTTACTGTACCTCTACTGGTTAGATAAACGCTAAATCGGTTAGTGCTGCTATCAATGGGTGAAGGTAAACTATTCCTTAGGGAATCACTGATTAATTCCAGTGCTTTATCCCAACTAATTCGACGAAATCCTTGCTCCCCTCGTTGCCGCATCATGGGGTAAGCAAGCCGTCCTAAATCCCGCAGTTGGATACTTTTTTTCCTCTGAAGCTGAGAGACATCTGCTAAGATTTCGGGGTCAAATGCTGCCATGGTATTCATCCGCAACAGCCGCAGCCGGACATTACAGACATGGACGCCATCAAGAGTCCAGTCTTTCATACCAGTAGTGCCAAGGGCGCAACCGTCGCACACTCCCTGATTTAAGATATCCCAAGCATAGGATAACTGGTCTCGGTTTTCCCAAGCTGCTCTGAAGACTTCCCAATAATTGTTCGGGTATTGTTCACCAATACCGAATGGTTTCCAGTTTGCCCAGTGGGAAGGAGTCCAGCCTTTTTTGGGTTGACGCAGCATGAGTTTGGAGTAACGTTAAAATCTGGGTACTTGATTACGTTACCATAAACTTATAGCAATTATCATAGCTATGAGGTAAACAATTTCTGGATTTTAGGGAGCAGGGAGCAGGGAGCAGGGAATAGGGAATAGGGAATAGGGAATAGAGAATAGGGAATAGGGAACAAAAATTATCACAATTACTCTAGGGATTACTATATAATAAATAACTTAATTTAAGGAAATGCTTAGGATGAAATGTTGGAGGGAATATAACGGTTTATTGGTGTCAATAAAACTGAGGTTTAAAGGGTTGGTTGCTAGGAATTATTGTGTTTGTTGATAGCAGAGCGATCGCTTAATTTAGTAATACCATAAAAAGTTAGATAAATCTATAGTATTTATCTAATGGGTGAGGTATATTTTTAATTTTAAGGAATAGGGCATAACGATGCAGTTCTACTCCCTACTCCCTACTCCCTACTCCCTACTCCCTACTCCCTGCCTTTACAGATAATTTTAAACTTGGTGCAAGCTCTGAGTATAAAGTATGAATCAGCACCGTAGCAAAACTAAATCCCAAGTCTGGGTAGTGGAAAACAGCCAAGTGCGATCGCGTTTAGATCAACTGGCAACAGAAGAACCCTTGGAAATTCGCCTGACCTCTGCCCAGAAAACCGTTGCGGTGACCATGCGCACCCCAGGGGCAGATTTTGAACTAGCAGCAGGGTTCCTCTATAGTGAAGGAATTGTGAAGCATCGGGATGATATTCAACGGATTAGCTACTGTGTGGATTCTAATCGAGATGGTGAGCAGCGCTATAATATTGTGAATGTGACCTTGAGGGAAGAACTGACTCCAGATTTGCAGCCCCTGGAACGCCACTTTTTTACCACCAGCGCCTGTGGAATTTGTGGAAAAGCTAGTCTTGAGGCACTACGGTTGCGAGGGTGTCCAGTGATGTCTGATGCTATGGAAGTCAGCACTGAAGTGATTTACAGCCTCTCGGAACAGCTGCGTTCAGCTCAATCAGTGTTTTCCACAACTGGGGGAATCCATGCTGCTGGGTTGTTTAATTCCCAAGGAGAGTTACTCTGTTTACAAGAGGATGTAGGACGTCACAATGCTGTGGATAAATTGGTGGGTTCAGCGTTATTAACTAATCAACTGCCCTTAAGCGATCGCATTGTCATGGTCAGTGGGCGCTCTAGTTTTGAGATTTTACAGAAATGTCTCATGGCTAGGGTTCCAATTGTTTGCGCTGTATCTGCTCCCAGCAGTCTAGCGGTAACCCTAGCCAGAGAGTTTGGGATTACCCTTGTGGGATTTCTGCGGGGAAAACGGTTTAATGTTTATTCTGGGAAAGAGCGTATTTGCAGTTTTTTTGATCATGGTTGATATGTCAGCATTCAGCGGTCAGCTGTCAGCTGTCAGCATTCCGTAACTCAGATTAAACTTTTGCTTACCTGTTGTCTTGTCCAGTCGCTTATTCAAAAGCTGTTTGGTGTAGCTTATCCTATGCCCATAAGCACATCAAGTACCGTGGCACAGGCTTCTAGCCTGTGCCACCCATTAGCTGATAGCTGATAGCTGATAGCTGAATGCTGAATGCTGAATGCTGAATGCTGATAGCTTACGCTAGATTAAAAAATAAAATCGTTAGCCGTAATCAGATTGACGTCCACATCAGTCAAGAAAGCTAACGGTTGATTATTTTGAGTTGTGATCCAGGTGTCACCATTTTGTTCAAAGATAGAAAGTGAGTCAAAGGTAAACCCTCCCTCTAATTTCAACAAATCTACACCATTTTCAAAGTCAGCAATGGTGTTCTTGCCTGCTGTGGACAAGACAAACATGTCTTCTCCAGCGCCACCAGTCAGGATGTTATCTCCTTGACCACCCTTGAGAAGGTCGTCACCGCTACCGCCGAAGAGTTTATCTTGGCCTTGACCGCCTAAGAGGGTGTCATTGCCAGCCTCTCCAAATAAGTTATCGTCACCATCACCGCCCTCAAGGCTGTCATCACCGCTACCACCGTACAGTTCATCCTGACCACTGCCACCTAAGAGGGTGTCATTACCCTCGTCTCCAAATAAGTTATCGTCACCGCCGTCACCGTTAATAAAATCATCACCTGCTAGACCTTCGGCAATATCTTGACCGGTCAACAGATTGATGATATCATTCTTTGGGGTGAGGGTCAGATTATCGTCGTTGGGGGTTGCGACAATGGAACTTGAGAAAGAGGTAGTGTTGAGCAGTACTGACACGTTGTCGGAGCCAGAGTTGGCCGTCGCAATGTCTGGTTTACCATCACTGTTGAAATCCCCTACAGTGATGGAAGAGGGATTAGTGCCCACACCAAACGAACCAGAAGGGGTAAAGCCTCCTGCACCATCCCCTAATAGCAGTGAGACTTGATCATCACTTGCTGCTGCAATGTCCAAGTTGTGATCACCATTGAAGTCCCCCACGGCGACTTCAGAACCTCCACCTGTTGTAAATGGTATGGGAGAACCAAAGGTACCATTTCCATTCCCCAACAGCACCGCGATTTCGCTCTCACGACCGGAACCGCTACCTACGACTAAGTCTAGATTGCCATTTTTGTCGAAGTCTCCCACAGCACCAGCAGCGGCAAAAGACACACCTGTTGGAATCGCTTGGGCAGGAATGTTGAAACCCCCAGCCCCATTATTCAGCGCTAGGAAGATTACTGATCCCCGAGATCCTATTACTATATCTGGATTACTATCTTTGTTAAAGTCCCCCACAGAGATAGAACCAGCAACACCTGTGCCTGTATTCAGATTGGTGGCTGAGTCAAAGTTTCCGTTCCCCTGACCAAACAACACCGAGAGCTGGGTATTGACGTCGTTTTGGGTCACTACTGCTAAATCTTGGTTGTTATCGCCGTCAAAGTCTGCGACAGCGACAGCAGCGGGTCCCTTGCCTGTAACAAAGCTAGTGGCAGGGTTAAAGTTTCCGTTCCCCTGACCCAACAGCACCGAGACAGTGTTTCCACTGGAAAACTGACCTAGGTCTGCCGTCACCAAATCCAGCTTACCATCTTTGTTGAAGTCTCCCACAGCAACGTCAACGGGAAAACGTCCCACGGCAAAGTTCCCATTTAAGGTATAGCTTCCTGCGCCATTATTTAACAGCACCGATACGTTATCAGAGTTAAAGTTCGCTGTTACTAAATCCAAATCACCATCATGGTCAAAGTCTCCGGTGGCAATAGCAGCAGGACTATTTCCTACTGCAAAGTTGTTAGCATTGCTAAAGGAAACAGCAAAAATTCCTTGATATACCTGGATCAATTCAGGCAAAAATGCTGAATCTACACCAATCTGACCCGTACCACATTCTAGATTCCAATCACCACCCAAGGCAGCATTACCCGTGCGGTTCCCAGAAGCAGCAATCTCAGTACCAGTTATTTGGTGCAGTCGTTCCAAAAATTCTGTACCAGCATCTCCAGTAGCAACATTGCAGCCGTAGAAGAGAATAGGAGTGGGTGAATCAGTCGTTGACCAAGTTTGTAATTGAGGGGTGTAATGATTTAAAGTATCTAGACTAAGTTGACTATTTCCTAAATACAAACACCCCGGTGAACCGTGAGAAACGATGTGAATAGCAGTAATATCAGTGCGTCCTTGCAGAGCCTTGGTAATTTGTTCAACGCCATCCTGTGTAGAGTCCAGGACAATCACCTCAGCTTCCGGTACCGTACCATTAACTAAACTCTGATAATCATCAACCCCTGAGTCAATAAAGACAATAGTGCTAGAGGTTTTGGAGTGACTTACCAGAGTTTTGTGTACCTCAGTCTCCCCAAAGTTCAACGACTTATCGAGTTCGTTAAAACTAGCATTTTTGATATCAAACATGCTAAAATGCCCCTTGATGATGTGTTGGTTTGTAACAGTAGCCACTGGTGAAATGGCTACTAGTCTCAGCAGTCCTCTAAAATCCCATTGATTACTGTTAGCATCCTGCACATTAGTATTAGTATGTGGCTGCCATTCACCTACTAATCGTGACAATTTGCCAACAGAACCAAGCATTCGATAATCAGGGTTTTACTGATTACACTCTCAACCCAAATTACCAATCAGATATTTAGGATAATATTTGCAACCTCAGATATCATAACTACCAATCCGGCCAATGTAGGTGAAGCTTTGATGAAGTATCACTCAAGTTTTATAAAATTTCAGTTAAGCAGGGCTTTCACATTTATTCATTTATTGCCTTTATAAATGAAATGTAAACCTATGATGTCTTTTTTTATTGTCCAAGAAAACTCCGAATCTCTTTCTCCTCTTGCCTTTTGCCTCTTGAATTTTGCCTTCTCTGGCAATACGTGTGTTTACAACTCAAATACAAACGCTATAGCAGTTCTCAATTGGGTGAGGTACCTCGTCTTGGGTTAATGGCAGTAGCAATGCAGTCGCTAATGGGGGAAACCCCCTCAGGTCGGCGCTGCATCGCTTCTCTATACCCCACACCCCACACCCTACACCCTACACCCTACACCCTACACCCCACACCCTACTCCCAGTAAGGCTCACAAGGCTGCTTGTCACCCCGTCGAGCCTAGCTTAAAGTATTGATTAACCTGAAAAATGCCAAAAAAATTGCTTCAACCTCTCACAGGAGATAATCTTCACCGAGAGGGAAGCATAAACTAAGGAAAAACCCAATTGGAAACAAAAAAGAACTTGCTACCTAAGCAATAATCTTCGTATTATAGCACTACTGACCAGAAAAGGAGTGTTTGATGAGATACCCCAAACAAGTAGCACCAGTCAAAAGACCGGATCTGATTCAACCCTATCGGGCAGTGGATGTGGTTCATGGTAGAGGCGAAGACTTGGTGACTATTCGCATGGACTTGACCCATGGTGCCAATTACAATGACCCAGCACCCTTTGCTTACCCTAGTTATCAGCAACTCAAAACCTCTGGCTGGGGCGGATGGTATTGATGTGGTCGTGCCCCTAGGTCAAGGGTCAGCCTATGGGCTGATAGCTGATAGCTGATAGCTGATAGCTGATAGCTGAATGCTTACGGTTAAATAGATGTCGTAAACCATAAGAAACAATAAGAAACAATTATGCCAGAAGAAGAAACTAAAACTCCCAGACGCGGTCGTCGCAGAAAAACCCAGGCCAAGCCAAAAGCAGAACCTGCTGCTGCTTCTCCATCTGTTCAACCAGAGGTTAATGAAGAAAAGAAATCAGTGTTACTTGCTACTGGTCTAGAAGATTATGCACGGTGGAAGGTTATGTTTAAAGACCAGAAGCCAGACAATGACCCCCCTTTCCGTCGGGGACGCATTTGGGCTTAATCAGGAGATGAGTGGATAAGGATAGCAGGGCTGTTTCTTGCGTCCGACTAAAATTTCACGGGTAGGGAGATAGGGAAATGGGGGAAATTTTTATTATATTAATGGTAATTATCCTGAGATGATAATAGCCTTCAATGGTCGTATTTTGACAAAAGCGATCCATCCCTACTCCCTACTCCCTACTCCCTACTCCCTAAAACCACCCGAGTAAAGTCCCTCATCCAATTGAGAAATAGTATATATGATTAATAAAAACAATGCTAAAAAATATGCTCAAAAAAGTAGCCTAAAACTATTCCGTATACCCCTACAAGCTACTTTAATTGGGTTTTTCCTTATCAATGGAGGATGCTTAGCCCAGACAATTCCACTGACCGAAAATCTGATTAACCTCGATTCCGATCACGGAGAAAGGTTACTGATGGCAAGCCAAGCCCGAGAAGACTATTTGCCCCTAAGTATTCAGTTTGTCACTCAGGAAAACCTGGCTTACTGTGGAGTAGCTAGTATGGTCATGGTGCTAAATGCTTTATCAATTCAAGCTCCAGAGGCACCGGAATTTAGGACTAACCGCTTCACCCAGAAGAATGTTTTGAATGCCAAAACTGAGCAAGTGCGCATGGCTGAGGTGATTGCTCGTCGGGGCATGACTTTGGAACAATTAGCAGGATTATTGGAAACTTATCCAGTTAGAGCAGAGGTTTACCATGGTGGTGATTTGACCCTGGATCAGTTTCGCAACATAGTGGTAAAGAATTTGCAAGAAGGGGGAAATTTTGTCTTAGTCAATTACTTACGCAAAGCCATTGCTCAGAAAACTGGGGGACATATTTCTCCTTTAGCTGCCTACAACCAAGAAGCAGACCGTTTTCTGATCCTAGATGTCTCTCGTTACAAATATCCTCCGGTCTGGGTCAAGGCTGAAGAATTGTGGCAAGCAATGGCGACTAAGGATTCAGAATCTAAAAAGACACGGGGGTTTGTGCTGGTGAGTCGCCGTTGATTGTCAAATTGATTGTCAAATTGATTGCATTCTCATTAATCTATCAATATTGATGTTTATATCATGTCAGGATAATTACCCTGTCTTGATGCAGTCGCTCATGGGGGAAACCCCCAAGACCGCGCTGCATCGCTTTATAAAAATCTCCCCCATCTCCCCATCTCCCCATCTCCCCATCTCCCCATCTCCCCATCTCCCCACACGCCCCACCCTCCCCATACTTTTATGATGGGTATTCAAGCGGACTTGATATTATTTTAAGCTGACAGCTGACAGCTGACAGCTGACGGCTGACGGCTTACAAACTAATCATTAAAACTAATCTGTTCTCCCATTGATCAATGTTTTGTCTGTGACCAGCAAAGACAGGAAAATAAGTAATGGCAAAAACACGATTGCCCAGCCAATTCCTAAAGCCCAGGCTGGGTATCCTTCATAGGGAGTCCTAATATCTTTTGAAAACTGGGTTGCTAGCAAAGCGACTAAAGCCATAGGAATCAGGTATTTTATATAAAAATTCCACCATTTCCCAACCTTCCAATCACTAACTTGGTTGATGTATCGTCGTAGCTTTTCAGCACCATACAGCCATCCCACTAGGATGGATTGGAAAATAGCTACCAACATCAAGTTATAGTTAGTAACAAAATGATATACGATATATAAAATATATAATCCAGCTCTGGTAGTGTAAATAATTCCAGCAATAAATCCCCCTAGACAAACCCCAATTGAAACCTTAGCAACATTTCCCTGTTGTTGTTTGTCGAGGATAGTCGCATTCAAAGCTTCTACTAGGGAAAAGGCGCTGTCGATGCCTAGGGAAAGCAGCATCACAAAAAACAGCAGACTGAACAGCCAAGGCAAGGGCATTAAGCTTAAAGCTTCCGGAAAAACCACAAACGCTAGACCTGGACCAGAAGCAGCCAGCTCTGCCAAGGGGGTGTTAGTTTCTCCAGCCATATATCCTAAGATTCCGAACACCACAAAACCCGCAAATAAGCTGATACCACTGTTGATAAAGGCAGTGAACCAGGTATCTTTAGCAATGTCATCCTCTGAGTTTTTGTAGCTAGCATAAGTCACCATAATTCCAAATCCCAGAGATAAGGTAAAGAAAATCTGTGAGAATGCAGCTGTCCAAACTTCCGGGTCAACTAATGCACTCCAAACTGGAGTAAGATAGAGTTTCCAGCCATTGAGGAAACCTGGTAAAGTTACTGCTCGTAATAGCAATACCCCCAGTAAAATAATTGGAAGTGGAACGCTGTAGACAACGACTTTGCCCACACTGGTCGTGCCTTTCCAAACACAGAAATAAATCAAGACCCAGACTACAACTAGGGACCATAAGATTGGCCAGTTGATACCACCTAATACATTGACCCCATCGCTGATTTGCAGAACACTATCAAAGAAGTAGCTTTTAGCATCCCTCGACCACTTGACCCCAAAGGATGCCAGAAAGTAAATCAAGCTCCAGCCCATCACAACTGCATAATAGGAGACAATGATAAAGGCTGACATCAGGGCAAACAGACCGAGACTGCCGAAATTGGGGTGTAATTTCCTAAATGAGCCTATGGCTCCCCGTTGCATTTTTTGTCCTACCGCAAATTCCAGCATCAACAGTGGAACCCCAATTAGGACTAAAGCGATCAGGTAAGGGACTAAAAATGCTCCCCCACCGTATTTCCCAGCTAGGTAAGGAAAGCGCCACACATTCCCTAAGCCAACTGCAGAACCTACTGCTGCGAGGAGAAATACTGTTCTTGAAGCCCAACGTTGACGAGCCATCTACAATTCCCTCTATCTTGATAGTTCATGCTTCATACTTCATCCTTGATACTTCATCCTTTACAATTAATCCTTGATACTTCATACTTCTTTAAATTCTTGCCATAGGTTTGCTTATTCCATCACAGGTTTTAGGGAGTAGGGAGTAGGGAGTAGGGAGTAGGGAGTAGGGAGTAGGGAGTAGGGAGTAGGGAGTAGGGAAAAAATTCTGTGTATCTCATTTATGTTTACATCCTAAGCATTCAGCCATTGGCTGATAGTTGAATGCTTACGTTACATCTAAAATACAAACCCTATATAGCGGTTTTTAACCTAATGAGATACACAGGATTTTTTACGTGTTCCCTCTTTTCTCTTCCCTGTTCCCTGTTCCCTGTTCCCTGTTCCCTAAAATCCATAAAATTTTACCTCATAGCTATGATAATTGCTATAGGTTTACATCTCAAATACAAACCCTATATTTCACTTCAAGGTGCTTGGTAACTTTACGCCCAGTAATATCGCTCTTCCTGCCATAAACAAGGATAAAGCTAACCAAAGAAGATGAACACTTTGAAACTGCCAAGACGCCACAGCCATAGGTGCAAATCCCACCACCAAGGCGATTACGGTAGAATTACGTAAGGTCTGTCCTGCGGCTAAGCCCAGAAAATAACCATCCAGCATAAACGCAATGGAACCAAACCCTAACACCAGGAGTAACCAAGGAACATAGACAGTAATAGATTCGATCACCTCAGTGTGGTTTGTTAACAGGCCAAAGAGTGTCTGGGGAAACAGCATAAACAGGAAAGCAAGGTTAATTCCTAATAGCAAACAGCTTCCTCCAGCCATTCTCAATAAAGGGAATAACTGCTCTTTTGCTCCCTTACCTTGTAAATTACCCGTCAGAGTTTCAGTAGCAAATGCCAATCCATCAATAAAATAAGCAGCCAGCATGAACACCTCTAATATTAAAGCATTTTCCGCCAAGATTGTGGTACCCAAAGCTGAGCTCATATTGGTAAAAATAGACAAGGTAAAAATAATCGCTAAGGTTCTAATAAAAAGATTACTATTTAGGGTAAAAGTAGCTATTATTTCTGACAATTTCCAAATTCGTTTTGCTACTGCTCTTAGCTCTTGCCACTGGATTTCTTGGCTAACTAAAACTAGTCCCACTAAAACCATCACGTATTGACTAACTGCTACCGATAATCCAGCGCCAGTGCTTTCCCAACCCCACCGAACAATAGTGAAGTAATCGCAAACTATATTAGCGCAGTTACCGATAATGGACAACAGCAAAACCTTACCACTCATTTCTCTACCGAGAAACCAACCAATGACTACAAAATTGAGTAATGTTGCCGGAGCTCCCCAAATCCGAGCGTTAAAATAGGCAATACCGGAAAATTTGACATCTGGTGTAGCACTTAACAGAGCAAATCCCAGCTCTCTAATAGGATACTGTAAACTTAAGATAACTACACCTAAAATCAGAGCAATTAAGCCATTACGAAGTCCCACCAGCAACATAGCATCTCGGTCATTTCGTCCGACGGCTTGAGCGGTTACTCCAGTAGTTCCCATCCGTAAAAACCCCAAACTTTTGTAGATGAAGTTAAACAGGATAGTGGCGATAACGACTCCAGCTAAGTGGCGGATTTGATCTAAATGACCTAAGAAAGCCACGCTGATTAAACCCGCAAGGGGTACCGTCAGATTAGACAGAATATTGATGATCGCCAGTTTCCAGAAGCGATAGAGCACGTTGTCTTGGTTTGAGCCAATAAAAGTCATAAATTAACCTTAATAGTTAGGGCATTTTGAATGGGAAAATAAAGGTATTTTAACCTTTTTTATTAAGTCCGATTAGTGGCTTGATTAAATATTATATCCAATACTATTTTTATAGTTAGAGATTAATAGAGATAGATTAATCGACTATAATATAAATAATGGACGCCAACCCTAACCATAAAGATGAAACTGATGATTTTTTTAAATCCCCTATAAAGGATATCATATAAAAAGAGTAAAGAATAGTTGCCAGAGTAACAGCAAGGCACTTGCACAAGCTAAAATCAATAAGCTGTTAATTCTTAACTACTGACGCTGGAGCCTAAGGATGAGTAAAGTCAAGACGATTCAAAAACTACACGCGGAATGGGTGACATCAGAGAACTTTCAGCCCTACGGTCAAGTCATCTTTGCCAGTGAAGATGGCAAACCCTATGATCAAGATGATGCTCAGTTAAACCTCGACAATGGGACATCCCGGTTTTATATCATGCGGCTACACCACAAAGGTCGTAAGTTTGATAAAATTACTCGCCACGTCCAATGTACTCAGTGTCTCGGTTCTCTAGAAGGGAAAGACTGGTTCATGGCTGTAGCTCCTCCCACTCAGGATGACCAACCAGTTTTAGAGGATATCGCCGCTTTTCGGATTCCAGGTAACTGCTTTATTAAATTAGAAGTAGGAACTTGGCATGCTGGTCCCTATTTTGACCAAGAATTTATAGATTTCTACAATTTGGAACTTGCTGATACCAATGTCGTCGATCATTTTACCCATGATTTTATAGACAGCCATCAGTTACAGTTTGAAATTGTTATAGCAAAGGGAACAGCGGAGCAGGGAGTAGGGAGCAGGGAGTAGGGAGTAGGGAGCAGGGAATATGGCATCAAAAATTATCACAATTCCTACACTGATACCTAGAGGAAGTGATAAACTGGAATGGGGAATAACAAGTAAATCATAATCCCATAATTAGTCACAACATAATAAAAAAAAACTAAGCCAAACTAACTAATGACTAATAGTATTGGATATATAATCAGTTATAAAATCCTCAAATTTTATGACTTTTACCTGTTCCCGATTCCCGATTCCCGTTACCATCCTGGGAGGGGTTAGGGGTGGGTTCCGATTCCCGATTCCCTACCTTGACAGGTAAATTTTAAACTTGGGGCCAGATAATATGAGTAATGACTAATGAGAAAGGAAACCTATGACAGTAAACATCCAAAAATTATATAAAGCCTGTAATCCCAGCAAAACCTTAACGGTAGAACAGCCTGAAGACCTTAATTATTATATCGATTTTTCCTCAGTGCGAGGGGGCAAGATCATTGAAGAGTTGAAGGACAATATCACCTTCTTCTCCATGGATGAGCCGACCTGTGAGCTATTTACTGGACATATTGGTTGTGGTAAATCTACGGAATTACTGCGGCTGAAAGCGGAATTGGAAGAAGCTGACTTTCACGTGGTCTATTTTGAGTCTTCTCAAGACTTGGAAATGGGAGATGTAGATGTTGGTGACATTTTACTCGCTATTGCTCGTCGAGTCAGTGAAAGCTTAGACAAAATTAAGCTAGGTGAACCGAAAGGCTTTAAAAAATTACTGGCAGGTGCGGCTAAACTATTGCTCACTGAAATTGAATTAAGCGGTCGGGTAGGAGTTCCTGGGATTGGTGAGGTTGGAGTAGACACGGAGGGGGCGGTTTCCCTAGCCGTTGGGATTGGTGAGATTACGGCTAAGGCTAAGGATAGCCCGGATCTGCGCAGTCGGTTACGGCAATATCTCGAACCTCAAACCAATCGGTTGTTAGAAGTGATTAACCAAGAGTTGCTCGAACCTGCGATCGCAAACCTCCAACAAGTGGGGAAACAAGGGCTAGTGGTAATTGTAGATAACCTCGATCGGGTGGATGCTTCCCAGAAGCCTTGGGGACGTGATCAGCCGGAATATCTATTTGTGGATCGCGGAGCCCAGTTAAAGGGGTTACACTGTCATGTGGTCTATACCATGCCCCTAGCGCTACGATTTTCTAATGACTATAGTGCCTTGACTCAACGCTTTGTGGTAGATCCCAAAGTGTTACCAATGGTACCGGTAAGGTTACGAGATGGCACTCCCCATGAACAGGGCATGGCTCTGCTGCGACAAATGGTACTCGCTAGAGCCTTCCCTGATTTAGAGCCTGGGTCGCGTCTTGCTAGAGTAAAAGAGGTGTTCGACTCCCCTGACACTTTAGACCGCCTGTGTTACGCTAGCGGGGGTCATGTGCGGAATTTGCTCCGGTTCCTCAGTACCTGGATCAAGAAAGAAAGACGATTACCTCTGTCTCAAGGCATGTTAGAAACTGTAATTCGAGACCGCCGCAATGAACTAACCCTACCCATCTCAGACGATGAGTGGGAACTATTGTGTCATGTTGCTAAACACAAGAAGGTAGTTGGAGATGAAGGTTACCAAGTCTTGATCCGCAGCATGTTCGTCTATGAGTACCGAGACCAAGATGGGTCTTGGTTTGACGTTAATCCCATTTTGGCAGAAGCGGAAGGATTCAAATCATGCCTAGCTTATACCGCGTAGAAGATGCGGATGCCTACAACTTTAATTCAATGCAGGAACTCGCCTGGGCGATTGAGACGTCCCAAGGGGAGTTTTCCCTGATTTTAGCCCGCCGCAACTATGAAGCTTTACAGGAGTACATTGTCCGGAAGTTGCGGCAAGTCTGTGCTGTTGAGTTCCAGGAAATATACCTGAACCAGTCGGTTAAGGTTAAGAGTCTCTATACCACTATCTTGGAGCAGCTAGGGGATCAACAGCCAGCTGCGGTGATGGTCTTTGGTTTAGAGTCCCTGAGCAACCGGTCGCAAGTACTAATCACTACCAACCAAGTGCGGGAGGAGTTTCGCAAGCATTGCCCCTTCCCTCTAGTGTTATGGGTAAATGACGAGGTATTGCAAACGCTGATTCGGTTTGTGCCAGATTTAGAGAGTTGGGCAACAAGCACAGATTTTGTCCTCTCCTCTAGTCAATTGATTGAAGCTCTAGCAGAGCGAGAGAGTTATTTATTTACTCGTATTTTGGATGCCGGTGGGGATCAGTTCCTACCCAATACCGCTATTTTCGGTTCCAGCTATTGCCGAGAATTGGACTCAGCTTTGAGGGATTTGCAAACTCGTGGAGATGTCTTAGACATAACCCAAGAAGCTAGTTTGCCATTTGTCCTTGGTCGAGAAGCTTATATTAATGGTCAGATCGAACAGGCGTTAGAGTATTATCAGCAAAGTTTAGCCTTTTGGCAGCAGCAATCTAGGAGCTGCGAAACACAACAGCAGAAAACACAACAGCAGACTAGTTTTACCTCCAGACTGGGTCGAACTACCCAAATACCTACTTCCCTCCGGACGTTGCCGAGAGACCCCTCAACCCCTTCACCAGTAGAACGTCAAGCTCTACTGCTGTTTCATATCGGTTTGTGTTATCTGAACCTGGCTGAACTCAATCGCTCCCAAACTCGTCACCACTGGATCACAGCCAGAGGGTATTTTCAAAAATGTATCGATACATTTGAACAAGCAAAACGCCCAGATTTAATCGCCAAGTTTATTACTAAACTTGGCGAAACCCTACAACGACTGGAAGCTTGGAAAGACTTACAAGGTCTGGCGCAACGCTCCCTGGTACTGCACAGAACCTATGGAAATTCACTGCAACTGTCTCAAGATTATGGATTTATCGCTGCAGTCGCCCTTCAAGACTGCCGTTGGATGGGCGCTCAGCAAGCAGCTAGGAAAGCTTTAGAACTCCTAACACGGTTAACTAATACCTCCGGACAGTATCAAATGTCCTATCTACTGCTTCTGGCTAAAGCGAAGGGGCATTTGGGTCAGTCGGAGGAGGCGATCACTATCCTGGAAAGGGCTAAGGAAACCGGTCCAATGGATGCCCCACAACTTTATATTCGCATTTTGGAAAAATTGCGGACGCTTTATTTCCGGCAAAAGCAGTATCTAGAAGCCTTTCGGGTCAAACAAGAACGATTCTCCGTTGAGCAGCAGTACGGTTTCCGTGCCTTTATCGGACCTGGTCGGCTTAAACCTCATCTACGCCAAACTTCTACCTTACTCCTAGAGCAGGAAACTGCTGCGGAGGAAATCACTGCTTCTGTACGTCAGAACGATGTAGAGCGCTTAGTGGAACGTATTGGCAGCACCCAGCACAAACTGACAGTGATTTACGGTCAGTCAGGGGTAGGTAAGAGTTCCCTGCTAGAAGCTGGATTAGTCCCCACTCTCAAAACTAAGGTAATTGGAACCCGTGATGTCGTACCAATTTTGGTAAGGGTTTACACCGATTGGGTCAGGGAAGTCTGGAAATCCTTAGCATCTTCTCAGTTGGAAGTTGACCCGTTGAACGGTGAAGGGTTTTCTGGGTTGAAGGTTGACCCGTTGAAGGTTGTTCGCGTTCGCGGAGCGTCGCCTACGGCGAAAGCGTGGCCGAAAGGCCAAGGTTCACAGCAGTCTTCTCACCTGCAACATTCAACCCAAACTAACCTGCAACATTCAACCCAAACTAACCTGCAACATTCAACCCAAACTAACCTGCAACATTCAACCCTTTTAGAGCAATTGCGACAAAATGAACATAGCAATTTGCTAACGGTGCTGATTTTTGACCAGTTTGAAGAGTTTTTCTTGATTTCGGATAATCCTACTGAAAGAAAACGCTTCTTTGATTTTTTCCGGGAGTGTCTTCAGATTCCTTTCGTCAAGGTTATCTTGTCATTACGGGAAAATGATTTGTATTTTTTGTTGCAGGGAATTCGTCATAAAAATTTTGATTCAATCAACAATAATATTCTCAACAAAACTATTCTTTATTATTTAGGTAATTTCTCCCTAGAGGATGCTAAATCTATTATTCAACGACTAACCGAGCGCTCTCAAGTTTATTTAGAAGAAGCCTTAGTAAACACCTTAGTGCAGGAACTAGGTAGCAGTGAAGGAGAAGTTCGTCCCATTGAATTACAGATAGTAGGAGCTCAACTACAGACTGAAGGAATTACTACCCTAGCTCATTATCGGAGAAAAGGTCCTAAAGAAAAATTGGTGCAGCGTTACCTGCAAGAAGTGATCGCAGATTGTGGCTCCGAGAATGAAAAAGCTGCTGAACTGATCTTGTATTTACTAACTGAAGAAAATAACACCCGCCCGCCTAAGACCCGCCAGGATTTGGAAAAAGACTTAAAATCCTTGGCAGTGGATTTAGCGATAGAAAAAATAGACCAGTTAGATTTAGTCTTAAATATCCTAGTCGAATCAGGATTAGTGGTGCTCTTACGAGAAAGTCCCCTTAACCGCTATCAACTGGTTCATGATTATCTAGTTTCTGTGATTCGCCAGCAGCAAGATAGCGAATTACTCGCCAAACTTAAGGAAGTCCAAGAGCAACATCGGCTTTCTCAAGCCCGGTTACAGAAGTCGAAGATAGCACTGACCGGCTCCATTGTTCTAGTTGGCATGTTAGCGGTCTCAACCGTTTCTGCTGCTATATTTTGGGCTCTTGCTAGAAACAACGAAATCACAGCTTTGATTAAATCCTCAGAAGCCCTTTACGGTTCGAATAATCATGCCCTCGATCCACTAAAAGATGCCTTACAGGCAGGAAAAAAACTCAAGTGGTCAGTTCGGGTCAGCTCTGACACTAAGGATATAGCGATGAGTTCTCTACAGCAAGCCTTTTATGGGGTTAGAGAGCGCAATCGCTTAGAAGGTCATGATAATACAGTCAACACTGTTAGTTTCAGTCCCGACGGTGAGCTAATTGCTACGGCTAGTTCCGACAAAACTGTCAAAATCTGGTCCAAGGAAGGCAAACAACTCTACACGTTAGCAGGAAAGCATGGACATAAGGATGAAATCAAGAGTGTTACCTTCAGTCCTGATGGGAAGTTGATTGCTACCGCTAGTAAAGATCAAACTGTTAAAGTTTGGCAACGGAATGGTAAGTATATTCAAACCCTGACAGGGCATACTGATTTAGTTTGGAGCGTGCGTTTTAGCCCTGATCGCAAAAGCCTTGCTGCTTCTAGCGAGGATGGAAAAGTTATCATCTGGAGCCTCGAAGGCAAAAAACCCCAAATCTTCAAAGCCCATGATAAAGCAGTGCTCAGTATTAGTTTCAGCCCCGATAGCAAGGTGCTGGCAACCGGGAGTTTTGACAAAACGGTTAAACTCTGGCGTAGAGACCGGAATGGCTTGTACAAGAGAAAGCCTCTAACCATACAAGCCCATGAGGATGCGGTTTTCAGCGTCAGTTTCAGTCCCAAAGGTAAACTGATTGCTACTGGTAGTAAGGATAAAACTGTCAAACTCTGGAAACTTGACGGTACTCGGTATCAGACATTGGGAACCGATGACCATGAAAGTCATCAAAGTACTGTGACTACCATCAGTTTCAGTCCCGACGGTCAGACCCTTGCTAGCGCTAGTGCTGACAATACCGTCAAACTTTGGAATCGAAATGGCCAGCTACTCGAAACCCTTACCGGTCATGAAAGTACGGTATGGAGCGTTAATTTCAGCCCCGACAGCCAGACCCTTGCTAGCGCTAGTGCTGACAACACGGTTAAACTTTGGAGTCGATACGGTAATGAACTCCCTATTCCCACAGGGGATGAGAATACCGTTTACAACGTCAGTTATAGCCCCGACGGTCAGACTATTGCTACCGCTAGCAAGAACAACACTATCCAAATCTGGAGCTTAAACGGTCAATTGCAGCGAACTCTGACTGGTCATACCGGTTGGGTTTGGGGTGTTAGCTTCAGCCCTGATGGTAAGACTATTGCTAGCGCTAGTGCAGACAAGACTGCCAAAATCTGGAATAAGAATGGTAAGTTACTGCACACCCTATCTGACCATAAGGATGTGGTCAGGAGTATCGCTTTCAGTCCCGATGGCCAAATTATCGCTACGGCTAGTAGGGACAAAACAGTTAAACTCTGGAATCAGAATGGTATCCTGATTAGAACTCTGACTGGTCATGAAAATTGGATCAACAGCGTCAGGTTCAGTCCTGATGGTGAGACTATTGCTACGGCTAGTGCAGACAAGACTGCCAAACTTTGGAATGTTAGTGATGGCAAGGAGCTGCAAACCCTCGATGGTCATAAGGATTGGGTTCTGAGTGTCGGTTTCAGCCCCGATGGTAAAACCCTGGCCTCTGCTACCAGGGATAAGATGGTTAAACTCTGGAATGTTAGTGATGGTAATGAACTAAAAACTCTTAAAGGTCATGACAATACCGTCTGGAGTGTGGTGTTTAGCCCCGATGGTGAAACCATTGCTACCGCTAGTGCTGACAAAACTGTCAAGCTTTGGAACACCAAAGGTAAACAACCTCAAACCTTTTCTGGCCATGATGGTGCTGTAGTTAGCCTCAGTTTTAGTCCCGATGGCCAGACTATTGCTTCTTCAGATTCATCTGCTAGAGTAATTATATGGAATTTAGAGACTATCAGACATCCTGATCAACTGCAGTCCCTTGCTTGCGATTGGCTACAGGATTATCTGAAGCACAATACTAATGTAAATAAGAGGGATCTTCGTTGGTGTCGTTAGTGCGTCAGTGCTGAAGTCCTGATTCCGTCAGAAGCAGTCTGGAATGGGACTGGAAACCACTATGGCAATTTTAATAAGTTTTAAGTAGTATTGCTAAGTAGTCTGTAGTAGTTTTAGGTATTTAAGTGTTACTACTTAAAAGTTAATCATATCATGACTAATCACAAAAAAATCACAAAAAATTGCCATTTTGCTACCAGGATAGAATTTAATTTGCTGATAATATAATTACCTCACTGGCTGGCATAAGTACTTGCTGGCATAAGCAATATCCTTAAAATCATGACTAACTCACCCCTACTCGACCCTGTAGCTACTCACCACCGGGATGCTGTAGAAGAACTAGCCTGGGCAATAGCTGCTAGTGAGGGACAGTTTTTGCTGATGTTAGCACACTGTAATTATGCCAAGTGGCGTAAGCGAGTGGTGCGCAAGCTACACAAAATTTCTTCTGTCCCAATCCGGGAAGTATTCCTAGACCAATCTGCTTGTACACTCTACACCACCCTCCGACAGGAAATCGGGGAGGAACAGCCAGCTGCCTTGATGGTGTTTGGTTTAGAGTCAGTCACGGACCTTGATGAACTGTTAATCGCCACTAACCAAGTTAGAGAAGAGTTTCGCAAAAATTTCCAGTTTCCATTAGTGTTGTGGATTAACGATGAGGTGCTGTGTAAGCTGATTCGCATCACACCAGATTTCCACAGTTGGGCAACAACGGTTATGTTTCAAATCCCAACCTCAAGCCTAATTAGCAACCTACAACAAAAAGCCAATTCTTTATTTAGCAAAGTCTTGGAATTAGGTGCCAGTGAAATTTGCCCCAATGATGCTATCTTAGGTGCTGGTTATAGTCAGGAAATTAAGTTTGCCTTACGGGATTTGGAAAGTGGTAACCACGAGTTGCCACCACAGTTGCTAGCCAGTCTAAACTTTGTCTGGGGTCGAGAGGCGTATGGATTGGGCAAGATTGATGTTGCTATCACCCACTATCAGAAAAGTTTAGAATTCTGGCAACAGGAACCCCGCAAGCACCAGAGCAAGCCCGAAAACAACGGTGAGATTCTCCCCGGACTTGGTGTGCCTACCTTCAGATCCCGTAAACCCATTACCCCTCCACCTCGGGAGCGAGAAGCAGTTATCCTGTTTCACCTAGGATTGTGCTATTGCGATCAGGCTAAGCAATATCCAGCGGGAGACCCTAGCTATGGAGAAAATTGGCACAAGGCTAAGGAGTATTTAGAGCAGTGTCTGGTGGTGTTCGAACAAGAGCAACGACCGGATTTAGTGGCTAAGTTTATTAATCAGCTCGGTGAGATACTGCAATCTCTGCAAGCCTGGGAGGATTTGGAAAGTCTAGCTAAAAAGTCTCTAGCGCTACACAGAAACTACTCTGCTCCTGTTCAAATCGCTCAGGATTATGGATTTATAGCAAAAGTGGCGCTACACAAATCCCGCTGGCAGGAGGCTTACACAAACGCTCAATATGCCAATGTAATTATCACAAAAGTCACAGAAGAACAGGGTGTTGCACAGGATAGGGAAGATTTGTTGGCCTATGGAACAGGGGGAACAGGGGGAAGTAAAAAATTTTCCTATTATCCCGCAAGTATCCAAGCCCAACAACAGCAACAGTACTCCAGCTATCAGGAAAATTCTGCTTTATATTGCCTCAATGGAGTAGTCAATATAGATAAGATTAGCCAGAAATATACAAATAAATCTCCCGTTGGTCGCTATCTGTTACTTCTGGCTCAAGCGCAACAACACTTGGGTCAACATTCCGAAGCGATTAGCCATCTGGAACGGGCTAGGGAGTTAGGCATTGGTGATGACCCGAAACTGTACCTGGAAATCCTGGAAACTCTAGGAACCCTCTACTGGCAACAAAAACGATATCAAGCAGCATTTAGATTAAAACAAGAACGGCTTGCGATCGCACAACAGAATGGTTTACTTGCTTTTATCGGTGCAGTTAAACTCAAATCCTCCCAACAGAATCCGTTACCACAGAATCCGTTACCACAGAATCCGTTACCACAGACCAAGAGTAAAGGTAGCGCTACCGTATCTCAGGCCATGACTGCTTCCGATTGGCAACACAAAGTAAAAGAGCTAGTGCAACGCATTGCCAGTACCCAGCACAAACTAACTGTAATTTATGGTCAAGCTGGAGTGGGCAAGAGTTCCTTACTAGAAGCTGGGCTAATCCCCGCCCTAAAACAGCAACCTATTGGTAAGCGTGATGTAGTCCCGATTAGGTTGAAGGTTTACACTGACTGGGAAAAAGAGTTGGGTAAACGTATCCTAGAGTCGAAGAGTGAAAGTTTGAAGGTTGAAGGTTTAAAGGTTGAAGGTTTAAAGGTTGAAGGTTTAAAGGTTGAAGGTTATAAAAACAACCTTAAAACGGCTAATCTTCTAGATCAGTTGCAAAAAAATCAACGGCAAAACCAGATAAACATCCTGATTTTTGACCAATTTGAAGAGTTTTTCTTTGCTTGCCGAGAGCCAGCTGAACAAAAACGCTTCTTTGAGTTTTTCCGTGACTGTCTTAATATTCCCTATCTCAAAGTTATCCTGTGTTTACGGGAGGATTATCTACACCTATTATTAAAGTGCGCTCGTCAGGTAGATTTGGATGCCATTAATAATGATATTCTTAATAAAGGTATCCTTTATTATGTCGGTAATTTTTCTCCAGACGAGGCAAAATCGATTATTTCTAATCTAACCACTAAAGCTAAATTTTACCTAGAGGATGCATTACTTGATGAGTTGGTAAACGACCTAGCTAAGAATGAACCAGTGGCAGAAGTAAGCCCGATTGAATTACAGATAGTGGGAGTGCAGCTGCAAACTGAGCAAATCACTACTTTAGCGGCTTATCGACAAAGGGGATCAAAAGAAAAGCTTGTGGAGCGCTATTTGGAAGGGGTTGTTTCTGATTGTGGTTCAGAAAACCAAAACGCGGCTTGGAAAATTTTGGGTTTGTTAACGGATAAGCATGGCACTCGACCATTCCGAACAAAACATGACTTAGGAGCAGAGTTACAGTTATCCACTGACAACTTAGATTTTGTCCTAGAGCTATTGATCAAATCAGGTTTAGTGATGAGATGGCAGCAAAAACCAGAAGCTCAATATCAACTGATGTATGATTATTTAGTTGAGCCGATTCGTAGACGTTGCTGATTGTAAGCATTCAGCTATCAGCTATCAGCTATCAGCTATCAGCTATCAGCTATCAGTTATCAGCTATCAGCTATCAGCTTATGCGCTACTTGAGGTGCTACTTGAGGTGCTTTTGAATAAAAGAGGTAAGCATTGGTTTAATCTAAGTTCCTTGGCCTTTCGGCCAAGGAATTCATTGTATTTGGCTTTGAGTCCGTTGAACTCCTAAGCCGGATAGCTTGTTTTAAGCCAAGGGCTGACAGCTGACAGCTGACGGCTGTTCGCGTAGCGTGCGCGTAGCGCATATGCTTACATCTGATTAGCCTTTAAGTCCCTCTAACCAACTGGATAAATCCGACCCATCGGAAAAATCGAACAATGCTTCACTCAATTGATCTAAATCAGCAACAGATAAGTTGTTGATGAGTGATTCTAGACTAGGCTCGATTGTTCCAACCTGGCGTGTCAACTGACGCATAATTAGCTCCAGTTTTCCTTGCTGTAAGCCTTGCTGTAAGCCTTGCTGTAAGCCTTGCTGTAGACTTTGTTGGACTTTCTCCTCTCCCCAAGGTAATAAATTTCCAGAGCTATCCCACCACCGTAACCAATAGTTAGTGATTTCTGATTTTTTGCCATACCATACTCCCAGAAACAAACCCATGGATTCAATCCAGTAGCGTCCATTAGCATCGGGTTGTTGGAGGGTATAGCTTCCTGAGTTAAGCGATCGCATTTCCAAACTTCCGGAGGCTGGGTCAAAAATCACATAAATTGGTACTTGTAGGATTTGCTCGTAAAAGTACCATTTGCCATAGGGGTAACGAGGGTTCATGGAATATTCTCCTTGCTCCTTCTCGGATAAGAACTCCATAACCACTGCTGGTAACTCTCCTTCCGTGTGAGGGGTATAGCTCCGGCGAATCACCCCTGGTAAGACTGGAAACACGGAAGGTACATAAAACCAGTCCGGTGCTTTGACTACTGTTTTACCGTCCACATTGGCACAGAGTCCAAAGTTGGACGCAATCAACATTGATTTAGTGATAAATCCGGCTAATTCCAGAATCTCTCGGAGGATAGCCGCTAATAAGGGATGATAGATATCATCCACTGGGTCATCGGGTAATTGAAATTCATCGGGGAGTTTTTCCCATCGGATAATCGCTTCGGCTTTCGTTTGAGTCATAGCCATATCGGGTGTCTTTATATCCTTAAGGTAACGAAAAACTTAACTTTGTTTTTTTGAAGATAGTTTTGAAGAGACTGCCGATTTTTGATGGTTGAGTTTTGAGTAATAACGACAGCTTTTAAAATTATATTATATTTATAGATTATAATTAATTTTAACTACTAAATTCTTAAAGAATAACTAGTAATGATGCCCAAAAAACTTGAAACTGCTACCTATGTCGAAGCAACGGCGCAACTCATTGATTTAGACCTTAAGCCCGAACACCGTCCTGGTGTTATCAAAAACTTCGCTAAAATTTATGCGATCGCATCTCTAGTCACAGAATTTAGCTTACCTGATGATATCGCAGCTGCTCCTGTATTTGAACCTTAGGATGCTGATAATTTTTGACTATCAAATTATCTAGTTTATTGGTTGATCAGCGTTACTCAATCATCATAATAGTTGAAATTAGGATGCTAACCGTGAACCCAACTGATGCCATTGGAATTACCACTGCGATTCGAGAAGGTCAAGTCACCGCCAAAACAGTCATTACTAACTGTCTCGAAAAAATAACTGTCCGTAACCAATCCCTTAACTGTTTCACAACGGTTACCACTGACCAAGCCTTATCCGATGCTGAACACATTGATCATGCTATTGCTAAAGGGAACAATCCCGGTCCATTGGCAGGAGTTCCTTTTGCGGTTAAAAACTTATATGATATCGCTGGCTTAATAACATTAGCTGGGTCAAAAATTAATGCTGAAAATCCTCCTGCTTCCCGTGATGCTACTGCTGTAACTAAACTCAAACAAGCGGGTGCTATCCTAGTCGGAGCATTAAATATGGATGAGTACGCCTATGGCTTTGTAACGGAAAATAGCCATTACGGTGCAACTCATAACCCCCATGATCTCACTCGCATTGCTGGTGGTTCCTCTGGCGGCTCGGCAGCAGCAGTGGCAGCGGGATTAGTACCAATCACTCTCGGTTCTGATACCAATGGTTCAATCCGGGTACCAGCTGCGTTGTGTGGTACTTTTGGCTTCAAACCTACCTACGGACGATTGTCTCGCGCAGGGGTTTTCTTGTTTTCTGCTAGTTTGGATCATATCGGTCCGTTTGCTCGTTCTGTACGGGATATTGCTACTATCTTTGATATCCTTCAGGGAGCAGATCCCACTGATCCAGTTTGTACCAATCGTCTCCCAGAACTTTGTGTCCCCCAGCTTAACCAGGGGATTGACGGGTTACGGATTGGAGTTGCGGATGGCTATTTTGCTCAAGGGGCAGAACCAGAAGTCTTGGATGCTGTCGCTAAAGTCGCTAGTAGCTTGGATGTAACTGCCTCGGTTACTATCCCAGAAGCCAAGCGAGCCAGAGCAGCAGCTTATATTATTACAGCTAATGAAGGGTCAAACCTGCATTTGGACAATTTGCGTAAACGTCCCGATGATTTTGATCCAGCTACACGCGATCGCTTTTTAGCAGGTGCCCTAATTCCAGGGACTTGGTATATTCAAGCGCAACGGTTTCGACAATGGTTTCGCGATCGCATTCGGGAAGTCTTCCAAGATGTCGATATTATCCTTGCTCCCACTACACCCTGTGTTGCTCCCCTACTGGGTCAAGAAAAAATGGTCATTGCCGGGGAAGAAGTGTTGGTTCGTCCAAACTTAGGATTATTTACTCAACCCTTATCCTTCATTGGCTTACCGGTCTTATCGGTACCAATTCACCGTCCTGGTCAAATGCCCTTAGGGGTACAAATTATTGCTGCACCCTACCATGAAGCAATGATTCTTAGAGTTGCTGCAGTGCTTGAGGAGCAAGGCATTATTTCAGCAGCGGTTGTGTCTTAACAAATGGATGATTAAGACAATATTCTTTCACCGCAAATAGTTGTCTTATCACACATTAGACTTCGCGGCAGAAGTCGGGAACAGGGAACAGGGAACAGGGAACAGTGGACAAGAATTGGCGCAAAGCGATGCAGCGCGGTCTTGGGGGTTTCCCCCATGAGCGACTGCATCAAGAACACTATTATAAAAATACTTTTGCAAGAGGTCTATTGTAACTAAACATATTTTTGCAAGAGGTCTAATAAGTGCATTAGTTTTGATAGAGATTCGACTTATTTCTTCCACTTTATGAATCTTGAACAGATTTTGTGACGCATTCCCCCACCTGGCCTACGGCCACGCTGCGCGAACGTTCAGGTGGGGGTCAAGGAACGACAAATTGTGTTATAATTAATCTAGCTTGAGCGGTACGGCAAAGGACAGAACAAGATTCTGAGCAACCTAGAGGCACGACCTCTCAACGCCAGGGAAAACAAACCTATAAATCCTGTGTAGTCGGTTTATATACGTCAGACTCTAGGTA
>NZ_JAAHHX010000530.1:0-1712 GCF_010672065.1 Moorena sp. SIO4A1
GGGAGTAGGGAGCAGGGAGTAGGGAGTAGGGAGCAGGGAGCATGTCAACTTTGTAATTAGGTAGATAGATCCCCCCTAACCCCCCTTAAAAAAGGGGGGAATTAGATTGAAAAGTCCCCCTTATTAGATACCGTTGGCGAAATTAATATTTCTTTACACAAGAGTAGCAGATGGGTAACTTTAAGTTCATGCTCCCCCAGCGAGCAATCCCTCGCTGGGGGTTGGGGGGCTATAAAGACTGCTGTCTTCAGGCTGATATTACTAAATGTTAAATTCGCCAACAGTATCTTATTAAGGGAGATTTAGGGGGATAACTTTGTCCCTCATATGAGGTACCCTTGTCAAGCTCAAAGTCCCCCTTTTTAAGGGGGATTTAGGGGGATAACTTTTTCCCTCATATGAGGTACCCTTGTCAAGCTCAAAGTCCCCCTTTTTAAGGGGGATTTAGGGGGATCATATTATACCTGATGGGAGAGAGAATTGCTAGATCTCTAATTTAGGAAATAAACTAAAACAGTTATGTCCACAAAACTAGTAGAGCTGAAAAAAACGATAAAAAGCTGACGGATAAATGAATACTATTTTAGGGGCGAGTGCGCCCAGCCCTATGGTTAAAATTACTAGTTAAAAAAAAGCGATTATAGCGTTTATAGGACTCATGAGGTACACATTATTTTTTACCTCTTCCCTCTTCCCTATTCTCTCTTTGCTCTTTCCTGCTCCCTGCTCCCTGCTCCCTGCTCCCTAAAAACCAGAAATTTGTACCTCATGGGTATAAGACTTGCTCTAGTTTTTTATTAACCCTAAAACTTCCCAAAAAAAACTTTTTAAAAACCCTTGACAATTACAAATATAATCATTACAATTATCATTATAAACCGAAATTCAATTCTTATTTATGTCAACAAAATTCAGTCAAAACTTCAAGAAACAACCTGCTCATCACACTCTCAAAGGTTCTCGTGAATCAGTCATCTATAGTATGCAGATGCTTTACTCCCTAGGCTATGCAGAAATTGCTGAATGGACTCCTCTGGAACCCACTGATGTTCCAGGAGAAGTTATCACTACAATAACCAAGTATTGGTTGTTGCCATAACACCTTAAATCTTTGGGGGGGTTTCCCCCCCGGCCTTGGTTTTGGTCTGGTTTTGTAGCGCGGCCTTTGGCCAATCAGATCAGAGCAGGTTAGGTTTGCTAATTTTGTGACATAAGGAATTGAAATAGCCGTGGATAGTATTTCTACGGCTATTTTTTTTTGTTTTGGAACTTATGGAAAAAGGGAATCGGGAATCGGGAATCGGGAATCGGGGAAAAATATTGTGTACCTTATAGTTAGGAAAAACGCTGTATGTCTAACGTAATCAACTAAAATAGTTATGTCTAAAAAACTATTGGAGCTGATAAAAAGCATAAAAAATAGCCAAAGACTACTCTTGGACTACAAGACTAAGGTTAGGTTCTAGCAGTTATCAATTTACTAAGGCACTTTCGCCCTATGTTGATACAGTTAACATTTCTAGTATTGTAATTAAATTAATAAAAGAGTTGGTCTAGCTCCCACTGTATCGAGTTTGCTAGGCTCCACGGGGATTAACTCAAACCCAGCATCCACAATTCCAGAGTAGTTTGCGATCGCTTCCAAGCCATTGATATTTTCTGACGCAGTTCCAAAGGTTTCCATCACCTTGAAGCTGGTATCCTAAACATCG
>NZ_JAAHHX010000531.1:0-1711 GCF_010672065.1 Moorena sp. SIO4A1
GGTTTTCAGGATTCCTTCACAATTCAGGATTCCTTCACAATTCAAACTTCATACTTCACAATTCAAACTTCATACTTTTTTGTCAGATCTTTTTAAGGATAGCTAGTTTTTTTGAACGCACCCCAGCTAAATTAAAAATTCTAGCTGGGGATTCTTATGCTAGGTTGGACTCAGATAGCTTCCATAAACTACTGAGCGTCACTGGCGTTCTCAGCGTGTGGGAGGAACTTCTGCCTTCCCAGACTAAGCGTAAATTTCGCGTTAGTGAGCACGGCATACCAATATCTAGCGCCGATGTTGTAAGACGCAGATAAGTCGGCGTTATAGCGCTTGCCGTTCTTGAATCTGGCGAGGGAATACTTTTTGTTGCTGCGGGAAATTAAGCCAGACCCATCAAACCCATAAGCACTGGTGTATTTAGCGTTAACCTTGACGACGTTCCCGCCTAACTCGCTCTTATTCTGGATGGCAAGTTCCACAATCCGGTCTTTACACCATTGGTGGAATCGTTGCTTTTGGAGAGAGCCGTGCTTACCCCCTTTTGCCTTCCAGTTTGACAAGTCCTCAAACACAATCACCCTCACTTGATGAGCGATTCCAAAGTCTATTACAGCTTTGGATACGACTTGAGCAATGTGTTCGTTGATCTGTTTGGACTTGCGATACAATCCCTTGCAGAACCCTTGAGGCAAATTCCTTTTGGTTATCTTACGGGTTTGCTTGGACTTAGTGGCAATACGCTGCTTGCGTTGGTCACGGCGGTCTATGTCTCTGGCGGGGGAAATAAATTTCCTCGCTTTTACAGTACCGTCCCGACTAACGATAGAGCAGGTCGCTGTGGTGTTAATTCCTAGGTCTACCGCACAAACCCAATCAGATTCCGGCAGTTCCTTAATTGCGATCTCGACGGGCATCGACAGATGAACGCTGCGGCCGTTAGCAATTAAGGAAGGGGACATCAGTTTGTTGTCTTGACCTAGATGGCGGCTTTTTCCCGACGAACGAACAGGAATAGCCAATAGCCATACCCAATCCTTACCGTTCCAAACCTTGAGGTCTACAGCGTTAAAATTAGCGTTATAGCGAATTTGTTGACCTTTGTACAAAGCTGGGTAGCTGTTACAGAAGGCAGTAAGCTTAGGGGACTTGTCGTGTCGGTGCTTTCTGTTGCCTCGTTTCCAATCCTGCCAGCGAGTCACAAAGCTGCTAACAATCCCTAATGCGTCTTGGATGGCAGCCCGTCTTAGGTAGCTGGGAAACTTGCGAAACGATGGATGGTTATTGATGGCTTTTTTGAAGTACCAACCATATTTAGGATTGGGATTATCTGCGGTCTGGTGAACCAACTTCTCCAGGGTGTTCACCCGTTCTTTGGCAGTTAACCCCAACAGGGCAGACCAATTCCAATAGGCGATTAGTACCAAAGGTTTTAGGAAATGGCGGTACTCTTCCACCGTCAGAATAGCTAAATTACGCTGATGGCGAGTCAAAGACAGCGACCAGACATCAGTTCTGATCAACGACGCTGACTGCCACTTTTTGCGCTTAGTTCGCTTTTTAGCTTGCTTCCGGCTCATGGAGAAAGACTTAACCAATACCAAATATATTTTAACTTGCTAAGATTTAGTTGTCAATTTAGTTGCCGATACCGCTCTATGGATTTCAGGAGACTCAAGACTCGCTCCAACTCGGCATTTCGGTTGCTCTATCA
>NZ_JAAHHX010000532.1:0-1710 GCF_010672065.1 Moorena sp. SIO4A1
GAGATACTCTTAAACCGTCATTAATCGGGATAATCCGGTATAAAACGGTCAAGGTGCAATTTATTGTTGCCTGAGGGAGGAGTGGTAGTCAGCAATTGGAGTTAAGCCTTCCACTCATCTTTCTAGGCGATCCTGGCATCTCGACCAGGAGTTCCTTAAAAGCCTTAGTTTTGCTATGCTTGCAATTAATCCATCCAAGCTCAACTGCATCAAGCAAACTAAGTCCCATCCCTTCCAAGAAACGCGCGGTACGACGCAACAATACTGCCTGCACCTCGGTTTTACTCATATACCGGGTGATTTCCTTATCCGTACCTCGATTAAGTATGTTTTTGGCAGCATTGTAGTCAGCCTGTAACACGACCCCATTAAACCTGGTAAAATTGTCCCCGTTTCTTTCCCCCAACAGGGTTCCAGTAACAGAGTCAACTTGCGACGTGTAGCTAGGCTGAACTTCCGTAACAACCGACCCAGTCCAATCAGCCCATTTCTGTAAGGAGTCCCGCATTTTCCCTTTCATCCAGCTATTAAGCTTACGGGACATGGCTTTGGACTGGCGTTTATTTTTTATTGGTTGTGTTAAATCTTCCGCAAAAACTAAGAGTGATTCACCATTAAAAAGAGACTTGGAGGCCGCTCCTATTATGGCAGTTAGTTCGGCTTGGTTCTGTCTGTATCGCTTGTTTTCTGTTTTTCTAGTTAGGTTGTTTTTAAGGATACGAGCAGATTTTGCTGGAGCAAGTTTTTCTAACTTTCTATGTATCGCCCAAAGCTTTCCTCTATTACGATTCTTGGCACAGATGCGATTGGACTTTTTGGTAGCCGCTTTGCCCAAATTTTTGCCATGCGCTTGGCCATTTGAATCATAGAAAGCCTCTGTGTACCCTTTGTCTATCCCGATAGGGTGGCGGTTAGCGGGTACTTCCACTGTTCCATAATCTACTAAGAAGTGAATTTCAAATCTTTGTAGAGTTTGATTGTAGATTAATCTAATCTGCCCACTTATTTTGCGATTAGATCTGACGATTATTCTGTTTCTTTTTCCTCTTCTTAATCCAGCTAGTTCTAGCTGATAAGTGTTACGGGAGAGCCTCCTGCACTTATAGCCTATTTGTTGATAGACTATCTGGTTCTTGACCCAGGAATGACCCCTTTTAAACTCCTTTCTGACCAGCCTATGCAGCAGTGGGTTCTCCAGAAAAGCCAAGGTCTTAAGCTGTTTACAAAGCTCCTTTCTTGTCTTTTGATTGTCTTTCCCAGGAAACCTTTTATAAATTTTTCTGACAACGGCGTCGATACAAGCTGCTTGGCTCGCTGTGATAGCCTTCGCTACATCGTTTACAGTCCAATCCATCAACTTGGCAGGCAATCCCAGAGTATCGGGAGTCCTGAAACTCTTCACTTCCGGGATGGCCTTTTTCCAGTCCAGTCCCCAATGGTTAATGCTGCCTAGTTTATTGTAAGACTCAGACCTGACAATTCCTAACTTTTTCATTACCTGCAACAACTCAAACTCTACCGACTTAGTCATCCCCACTACGGGGACAACCTGAGTCGATATTTTCTTTGTTGCTCCTACTTTTCTTGGCATTGTTAACTGACTGTGTCCTACATCTTAAGTGTACTCTAGCGCTAGCAAAATGTCAATGTCGGTTTTATACAGTTAAATACTGTTTTATACCTATTTATTGGGGTTTAGTTGCGGGACTA
>NZ_JAAHHX010000533.1:0-1709 GCF_010672065.1 Moorena sp. SIO4A1
GACTTCTCAGACAACCTCTAAGACTTACCTTGCTTTTGCTTAAGGGAGTATGTTCACAATTGAAATAAAAAGGTTATATAATGTCAGGGTAATTACCCTTAATAAAAATCTCCCCCATCTTCCCATCTCCCCATCTCCCCATCTCCCCACACTCTCGATTAATTATGGGTATTCAACCAGACTTGATATTACTTGTGTACTAGACAACGAGAGGTTGCCTTAATCCCTTCAATCACCCGCTCTAGGTCTTCAGTGGTAAGATTGGAGCCAGAAGGTAGGCAAAGACCATGCTCAAATAAATCTTCTGCGATCGCACCACCAATAGAGTGACACTCAGCAAATACAGGCTGTAAGTGTAATGGTTTCCAGACAGGACGGGTTTCAATTTGCTTTGCAGCCAAAGCCAGGCGAACCTGCTCTCGATCTGCTCCAAAGGCATCAGGGTTAATGGTCAGGCAAGTTAACCAGCGCGTGGCTCGTCCATAGGGGGCTTCTGGCATAAATTCTATTCCTGGCAGCTCTGCCAAGGCTTCCTGGTAAATCTCGAAGTTACGCCGTCTCGCTGCTACTCTTTGATTCAAAACCCGCAATTGACCACGACCAACTCCAGCTAAAATATTGCTGAGGCGATAGTTGTAGCCAATGTGTGAGTGCTGGTAATGGGGGGCTGGGTCTCGGGCTTGGGTTGCGAGAAAACGAGCTTTGCTGACAAAATCAGGATGGTTTGAAACCAACATGCCGCCACCAGAGGTAGTAATAATTTTATTGCCATTGAAGGAGTAAATACCAATTTCCCCAAAGGTTCCCGGAGAGCGACCTTTGTAGGTGGCACCTAAGGCTTCAGCAGCGTCTTCAATCACGGGAATCTCGTAGCGATCGCAAACCTCTAAAATCGGATCAATATCAGCACTTTGACCATACAGATGAACCAAAACCAAGGCTTTAGGTAATTTACCCAGTCGAGCCCGCCAATCTAGAGCTTGCCGCAGTAAGTCGGGATCCATATTCCAGCTAGTGCGATCGCAGTCGATGAACACTGGCTTGGCTCCCAAATAAGTAATTGCGCTAGCAGTAGCGATAAAGGTAAGGGTAGAGCAAAAAACTTCATCCCCTGATTTAACCCCAACTAGCCGTAGGGCTAGATGCAAGGCTGCTGTGCCAGAACTAACAGCAGCTCCGTGGCGAGTACCCACAACTTGGCAAAATTCTTGCTCAAAAGCATCCACATGGGGACCCACTGGCGCAATCCAATTTGTTTCAAAAGCTTCTTTAACAAATTCCAGTTCCTGATCACCCATGTGGGGTGTAGACAAAAGAATTGGTTTATTCATAGGAAAATAATTATTAAGGATGAATGTAGAATGCAGAATTTAGAATTTAGAATGTAGAATTTAGAATTTAGAATGTTTAAGGGGAAAGGTTTAAGGGTAAAAATAATTTTAAATGTTAAAGGTTGTTCGCCTTTGGCGTTCGGTGAAGGGTAGGTTTAAGGTTTAAGTTTTAAATATTAATTAGCTGAAGTTGCTTCCTAACTACAGGGTTTTTCATAACTATGAGGTACACAATATTTTTTCCCTGTTCCCTGTTCCCTGTTCCCTGTTCCCTTTGATAAATTTACATATGCCAATCTAAATGCTAAACAGCTTAATGACTACAACGATAGGCGGGGAAGAATTTGGACTGAAGGAGTTTTTCTGGGTCATTGTTTA
>NZ_JAAHHX010000534.1:0-1708 GCF_010672065.1 Moorena sp. SIO4A1
CGCTGCGCGAACAGACTATAGCGGGAGCTTTCAAGCTCATAGTTTACCAGTCTAGGTTCTTACAGAACTACGTTATTTCTGAGAGTTAGTGTTCATACCTGGAGATGCGTAGCTAGTCCCCAGCTCTAGAACCCGGTCGTTAAACAGACCTAGTTGAGTTAAGTCAGTGCGATCGGGAAAGTACCGAGAAATAACTTTGACTAAGCTAACTTTACCCTAGTAATAGGAGAAAACACAATTATGCGTGTATTTGTACTTAACTCAAATCGACAACCTTTAGATCCATGCAAACCGGCGAGAGCTAGAATTCTACTTTCGACAGGAAAAGCTAAAGTCTATCGTCGTTACCCATTTACTATAATTTTAACGGAGGAAATACAAGAACCAATAACCCACGGGTCACAATTCAAAATAGACCCCGGAGCAAAAACAAGTGGCTTAGCAATTGTTCAAGGTAACCGAATAGTTTGGGGCGGTGAACTTACTCACAGAGGTTTTCAAATTCGAGATGCCTTAACTTCTCGTAGGCAACTAAGGTGTGCTCGCCGTAACCGCAAAACTCGGTATCGCAAGCCTAGATTTCTTAACCGGTCTAGACCAGAAGGCTGGTTAGCTCCTAGCCTAATGTCTAGAGTTCAGAACATCTTGACTTGGGTTAAAAAACTAACTCGTTTATGTCCCATTGCAGGAATCTCTCAAGAGTTGGTTAGATTTGACACTCAGAAGTTGCAAAATCCCGAAATATCTGGCATTGAGTATCAGCAAGGTACGCTCTACGGTTACGAGCTTCGAGAATATCTACTCGAAAAATGGAATCGAAAATGTGCCTATTGTGGGACAACGGGTACTCAGTTAGAGATTGAGCATATTAAGCCATTATCTAAAGGTGGTTCGAATAGAGTCTCTAATTTAGCTATTGCGTGTCATTCATGCAATCAGTCTAAGTCTGCTCAAGAAATCGAACAGTTCTTATCTGGAAAACCTGACGTGTTGAAACGGGTTTTGTCTCAAGCCAAAAGACCTTTAACTGATGCGGCTGCCGTTAACACAACTCGTTGGAAGTTGTACCATGAACTGAAATCAATCGGATTACCTGTTGAAGTCGGGAGTGGTGGTTTGACTAAATTCAACCGATGTCGTCAAAACCTACCTAAAACTCATTGGCTGGATGCCGCAAATGTTGGCAAAGTTGATACTTTAATTATTGAGGGTTATCAACCTTTACTTATTGCCGCTAAAGGTCACGGTACTCGTAAAATTTGTCGAACAAACAAGTATGGGTTTCCTATCCGTTACTGTTCAAGAACTAAGATTCATAAAGGTTTTCAAACAGGAGATATTGTTCGCGCCGTTGTAACTAAAGGCAAAAAAATCGGTACTTATGTGGGAAGAGTTGCGACCCGGAAATCCGGATCTTTTAATATTTCAACTAAATCAGGACTGGTGCAGGGTATCAGTCATAAATATTGTCAATTTATTCACAGGAAAGATGGTTATGCTTATAGGCATTAAACTCTGTCCTCCCTTTCCTCTCACCGCTAAATCAAAGATTATAGCGGGAGACGACCGGGAGGCGGAAAGATGATTCTAGAGGAAGGCAAAAGGAACAAGGGAAAAGGCTTACCCCCGATAAAGAGCGGAGAATCCTCGGGTCAGAGGCAAAAGGCAAAGGGACTGGATTCACCTTGCCATCCGTGCCGCCGTGTGG
>NZ_JAAHHX010000535.1:0-1708 GCF_010672065.1 Moorena sp. SIO4A1
TCTTAAAAGATGTATGTTTCACGCTCATAAATCCCTGAAATCACTGAAATAGATGAGCTACAAACCTTTGTAAAAAAAAACAAGATTTGGGTTTGAGACGAAACCTTGGAGAGGGTAGCCTTTATAGTCGGCAGGTTATGAGTAATAGTTTTAAGTCTTTTGTAATAAGGCTACCCTCTCCTACGGTAACTTTAAAGGACCGCAGCTAATAAGCACTATCCCGGGATTTTAAACTTTATAATTGGTGACCGTAGTGCTCAAACTTTTAAAAAGCTTTGGAAAATCGTAAAAGGCTGGCATAGCTTTTGGTATGTCACTGATAAATATGTTGTTTATCAAATATTTATTGATGACATTGACCATTTAACAAAAAAAAGTTAGATGACTAGAATAGAGAGTGAAAATACTAGATTGAGACACTATTTGGCTAGGCTACATCGACGAACTCTGTGTTACTCTAAATCATCAGAGATGTTGGAGTTATCAATCAGGCTTCTTATTTATTATTTAAAGTTTCATACAATCCCAGTTTTTGCTTAACCATTCTCTTATTCAGCAACGCCCCTGTCTTGAGGTCTTGAGAGACCCAAGGAGCGTCTAAACTCCAGTAGGTTGAATGACAATCAATTCCAACCGACTCAATTCGACGAATTAGTGATTAATCTAGATGGAGGCAGTGCCACCCTCCGCAACCGCACCCAATTTATCAAGCGCATGGTTGAATGGTCTCGGGCAATTGCAACCCGCATCCGCGTAAAGTACTACCCTCCCTATCACAGCAAGTACAATCCGATTGAGCGGTGTTGGGCTGCGTTGGAGAACTATTGGAATGGCGCAATTTATGACTCGGTTGAAGCTGTTGTCCAATGGGCTACAAACATGAGTTGTAACGGCTGCACACCAACAGTACATATATTGGACACCATCTATGAAAAAGGGTTGAGACCTAAACCCCAAGGAATTGGAATCCTATCAACTTTCAAGGTGTCGTTCTGACACATTACCCAAATGGGATATTACAATTGTCCCGACGAATATGGGTATCTTATTTTATTGCAAGTCCCCCATTGGGAATCCCGACCATGTATGACCGCGCATTACAGGCACTAACTAAACAGGCATGTTTAACCTGAATGGGAAGCACGCTTTGAACCCAATTCATACGGATTCAGACCAGGACGCTCCTGTCACGATGCGATTGAAGCAATATTCACAGGCATCAACCAAAAACCTAAATGGGTACTAGATGCCGACATTGCCAAATGTTTCGATAAAATCAACCATAATGCACTTCTGACAAAATTGAATACTTATCCATCCTTAAGACGATTAATCAAGTCTTGGTTAAAAGCTGGTGTGATGGATAATGGGACATTCTCACCTACAGAAGAGGGCACTCCACAAGGCGGAGTCATATCTCCCCTTCTGGCAAATATAGCTCTTCACGGCATGGAAAAAAGGATTAAACAATTCGCAGAAACTATGAAGGGAAGTAAATCCAAGAATAGGAATGCATTAAATTTAGTCCGATATGCAGATGACTTTGTCATAATGCATAAAGACCATTACGTGGTAAAAGAATGTCAAAGAATCATCAATATATGGTTGAATGACATGGGTTTGGAATTAAAACCAAGTAAGACCAGGATTACCCATACATTTGAAGGATTTGACTTCCTCGGATTCAATATCCGTCAATATCAGGTTG
>NZ_JAAHHX010000536.1:0-1708 GCF_010672065.1 Moorena sp. SIO4A1
GGGAACGTTTTGCTCTAGCAGCTCTATGTCCAATGATGATTCCGGTGATTAGCATCCTATTGATAGTAGGATTTAAGTCTTTAGGAATCTTTGCCTTAGTTGCTGGATTAATTAGTGGTACAGCTCTAGAGCTGATAATTCTGGGAATAGCACTGCATCGTCAAGGTATTTCATTACTGCCAAGATGGTATGGATTTAATGAGCCTATGCGCCAGGTAGCGAGCCAGTATCTGCCAATGATTGCTGGAGCATTATTAATTTGTAGTGCTGCTCCAATTGATCAAGCCATGGCAGCTATGTTGTCTCCTGGTAGTGTGTCTATACTTAACTACGCCAACGGTTTAATTGCTTCTCCCATTAACCTAATGAGTATTGCGATCAGCACTGCGGTAATTCCCTATTTTTCTAAGATGGTTGCTAGTCAGGATTGGCACGAAATCCGTGGCACCCTTAGGTATTATCTACGGCTGATATTTTTGATTACTGTACCGCTAAGCATAATTCTAATTGTTTTTTCTCATCCGATAGTCCAGCTAGTTTTTGAACGAGGTTCATTTACCTCTGATGCTACTAATTTAGTCGCTCAATCTCAAGCCCTTTATGCCTTACAAATTCCTTTTTATATTGCTAATATTCTAGTTGTTAGGCTGGTGTCAGCAATGAGACTTAACTATATTTTGATGTGGGTATCTGGATTTGATTTAGCCATTAATATTATTTTGAATATTCTCTTTATGCAATGGCTGGGAATTAAAGGCATTGCGTTATCCACTAGCTGCGTGTATATCTTTTGTTTCTCATTTCTGCTCTTATTTACCCAAAATCAAATCAAAAAGAAAAACCCTGAAAAACAATTATGCGATTAACACTAGTGACGTCATCTCTCTCCTGTGGAGGTGCTGAGCGAGCGGTAGCTTTGCTAGCAAAAGGATTCTTTAACAAGGGTTATCAAGTTGATGTGGTAACAATTGATGACACCTATCTTGACTTTTATAAATTACCTGATCGGGTTAATCGAGTAGCCCTTAATATCGCCAAAAACTCACCAACTTTTATTCATGGAATTTGGAATAACCTCTATCGTTTGTGGGTCTTGAGGCGAACCATTAAATCCCTCCACCCTGATGTTGTCATTTCTTTCTTAGATCAAATCAATATCTTGACCCTGTTAGCTCTTGTTAAGACTAACTATCCCGTTCTGGTAAGTGAACAGAATGATCCTCGGAAAAGTTCTAGTGGTAAAGTGTGGGATAGATTGCGACATATCACTTATTCCTTTGCGGATAAAGTGGTGAGCGTAGGGGATGGGGTGAATCAGTATTTTGACTGGCTCCCCGAAACTAAACGAGCAGTAATTTATAACCCATTGGCTAGTATCAATTCCAGACCTAGTATGGATAAATTACTGGAAACTAAAGGAGCTGATCTAACTAAAAAATGGATAGTTGCTATCGGAAGGCTTACCCATCAGAAAGGGTTTGATATTTTATTATCTGCTTTCAAAAAACATGCTGGTCACCATCCAGACTGGCAACTTATAATTTTAGGAGAAGGGGAGCTTCGTCCAGAGCTTGAAAATCTCAGAGATCAATTAGGTTTAACTGATAATGTCATCTTCCCTGGGGTTGTCCGTAATCCCTTTTCAGTCTTAAAACGGTCAGAATTATTTGTCTTGTCTTCCCGCTTTGAAGGGTTACCAGGGGTTTTA
>NZ_JAAHHX010000537.1:0-1704 GCF_010672065.1 Moorena sp. SIO4A1
CCTTTTTGGCTCAATTATCAATGAGTAACTCAATTGGGCTAATTCAGGGTGATAGAGAAAGTAGGTGTTCGCTAGAATTAACAATGATCAGCCAGATCAGCAACCTGTAGAAAGGTTTCAGGATTCTACCTTTAATGACCTCCTGATTCCCTGGCTTAACCCAGATAGTTTTAGGAGACGGTTGAGGCAAGTAATCCAGAGGTCAAAGTGGTATAAGGGTTATCGATTCGCCGTCTTATTGGTGGGTTTGGAACGTTTCAAAGTCATTCAGTTTAGTATGGGACGGCAAGTGGGAGCAAAATTGCTAAAGGCTTTTGATTCTCGCTTGACTTATGCCCTGAATTCTACCATTAACTATACCATTAACTATACAGTGGCGCGGTGGTCCGAAGATGAATTAGCGGTCTTGCTCGAAGACATTAACGATGTCAGTGAAGGTAGCTTGGTAGCAGAACAGATTTGCGCTAGCCTGCGGACGCCTTTTTCGATTGATGACCATCAGATCTTTTTGAGTGCCAATATTGGAATTGCTAGCAATGACAGGGATGATTACCAAGCCTCTGCTCTTCTTGACAACGCCAGTCTAGCTCTTTATCGAGCCAAAATGGAGAGTAACACTGGCTATCAGCTGTTTACCCCTGCCATGCGCACCCGGAGTGTAGAGCGGTTGCAGTTAGAAGATAGTTTACGCTTGGGTATTAAGCGCCAAGAATTGCGGCTTTATTACCAGCCAATTGTGTCTCTTGAAACCCATAAGCTGGCTGGCTTTGAGGCACTGGTGCGCTGGGAGCATCCCGAACGGGGACTGCTGTTGCCAGCAGAGTTCATTCCAGTGGCAGAAGAAACAAAGCTGATTGTGCCACTGGGTTGGTGGGTACTACAAGAGGCTTGCCAACAAATGTGGCAGTGGCAACAACAGTTTCCCCACTATCGGGATTTAACGATCAGCGTTAACATCTCCAGCTTACAATTATCCCAACCGGATCTAATCGGGAAAATCGACACAATTTTGTGGGATTCTGGTCTTGATGCCCAGAGTTTGAAACTGGAGATTACAGAAAGTATACTACTGGAAACCACTACAGTAGTTCTGTTGGAGAAACTCAAACAGCGACAGATTCAGTTGTGCATTGATGATTTTGGGACTGGCTATTCTGGCTTCAGTTACTTGCCAAATTTTCCCATAGATATATTAAAAATTGACCGCTCTTTTGTCAAAGGTATGAGTGATAATCACAAACATGAGAAAATTTTGCGGTGGATGGTAAAGTTGGCAAACGACTTCGGCATACATGTAGTGGCAGAGGGAGTGGAAACCGAAAAGCAATTGGGACAGCTTTGTGATTGGCGTTGTCAATATGGACAGGGGTATTGGTTTTCTAAGCCTTTAAATGCCCAAGCTACTGAAGCCTGGTTAGAAGCTCTAAGTGTGGGGAGATGGGGAGATGGGGAGATGGGGATAGGGAATCGGGAATCGGGAATCGGGAATCGGGAATCGGGAATCGGGAATCGGGAACTTCGGATAAAGGAAGATTAGGAACAACAGAGGATTTCTTGGTGTGATCAGAAATCAGGATTGGGTTTGATGATCGACTGCGTGTTTGAGATACTTATAAGGTACATTCAATTTTCCCATAGGCCACTCCCGACTCCCGACTCCCGACTCCCGACTCCCGACTCCCGACTCCCGACTCCCGACTCCCG
>NZ_JAAHHX010000538.1:0-1703 GCF_010672065.1 Moorena sp. SIO4A1
CTGTTGTACAGAGGAGTTTTAGCTTAGCTGCTCAGTAGATTAGTGGAAGTAGCTTGTAGGGTGGGCAAAAACCCTTTGGTTATGGGTGAGTATTCTAAGCATATGCGCGTAGCGCATATGCTTACTGAGTATTCACGATTAGATTACTTTGCCCACCCTACTGGAATTGGTATGTTTTTTTCTAATCATTACTGATTGACCTTACCATTATAAAATGGTAAGGTCAATCACTAGATCGTTAAAGTCGCGATCGCTTTTGTCACTGTCATTACCACTTAAATCTTCAAAGGCGAATGTGAATGTGTTGTCACTGCTATTTCCAAGTTGAAGGATGTGGCTCATGCCATCACTGTTAGCAGCTGTGAAAGCAAAGAATACCTCAGCATCACCATTTTGCACATCTTCCAATTCCCCATCCGTAATCAAGTAGGGAGCTAGGATAGAGCCACTGGGAAGAGTAACATCAAAATTCACCGTGGTCAAGTTTTCCTCTACCTTGAATTCAGCCACGCTGGCATCAATGGCAGCTTCTGCATAACCCTCTTGGCCAGGAGTAAGAGATTGACCCGTGATCGGATCAATTATCGTTCCCTGTTGATCAGCAATTACATAAAAGCCAATTAAATTGTCATACTTCGCCTCTCTAGTCACAGTTGCTGTAGCTTGTCCCGACAAGCCGGTTAAATCTAGCAGTCCATCAGAGGAGGGATTGTTATCGGAGCTGATCAAGAAAGCATTGTCTTGAATTGTAGTAATTTCGGTGTTGAGCTTGATAATGTCAGCAAACGTAACTTGCTTTATGGCTGCAATTTCCTCTTGGGTAAAGAAACCGCCATCCTCAATCGGTCTCTCGAACCAAAAGCGGTCAGCATCCCGTATCCGCTCGTATTGCTCCCATAGCATTGCTTGAATAGTTTCTCCGGCACTGGATGGAGCAACAGCATCTTCTGCAAACAGCCCAATCAATAAGTCGATATCTTCTACAGTGTGGTAGAGGTTTTCGAGAGTATTTGCCAACTCTGAATTTGAAGTAATTTCGGCAAAAGTGGTCACCCGTGGTAGACCGAGACTTGCTCGCACTTGGTTATAGTCAGCCAAGCCATGATCTCGTCCCCGTTGCTGATTAGCAGAGTAAAGGTCAAATCCGATCGCTCCTGGTACTAAAGCGTTGCGCAGGTCAAAAACTATATCAGTATCAACATCTTCAGTAATTGTTTGACTCGCACCGCGCAAGATATTATCTATATCGCTACTATCATTAATATTGGGTGAACCAAATGTTCTTAATAATTGCAAACTGGTGAGATTACCATCAGCATCAATAGTGTCTATACGGTTATTAGTTTGGGTATGACCAACACGAAGACCAGCAGCGGCGAATTCACTAGTGATTTCTGGGGTTTGATCAGAGTTATAGCTGCTGTAGTCAGTGATCACATCACCCACCATCTGGGGGAGCCACTCGTACAGGACAATAGTTTGATATTGAGCAATATTAATCTGGCGAGAGCGTTGATATATCTGCTCATCTGTCCAGTCAGGATGAAACCGATAAAGTTCTTGGGCAAGGCGGTTGTGGTTACGCATCCAGAGGGTATGCTGGGATGCCAAACTATCGTTCTCGTTAACCCGTGTATCCCCCGCTAGAAAACCCACATCCATAAAAGCGCCTTTACCACTGATCAGTTCTCCATCAGCACCTG
>NZ_JAAHHX010000539.1:0-1701 GCF_010672065.1 Moorena sp. SIO4A1
CTTTTTTGCCCGCTACCTAGAAGGGCAAAAAAGGGAACTGCTTGGGAATTTTCTTCTGGTTTGTCCATATTAGACATGGCTTTAAACTCCTAGTGGATAAATAAGATGTGGGGAAATAGGAGATAGGATGTGGCTAAGTATGAGTATATCCATGAATAGACCCATGAATAGACACAACTATTTCCCTATAAATCTATTAAAAGCCATGCCTCCCTAGCTGTAACGCCAAATTGGCGAAAATTTTTAATTGAAACCTAAAATAAATAAGTTAGGATCTGGGTAGATTCTTCCCCATTTTCCAGATATCCCCGGTCTGAAAATATTACACGGATTGCTATATATCTTCTTGATCAGATGGGTACTTTTGAGTCTCAACTATTATATCATCTCGAAACTTAAAGGTTACCCCCGACCAATCTTCCCGATCAGATGGGTACTTTCTGGTAAGACTGCGAATAGGCAATATAGTACCACCTTTGACAGTTTCCATTTCTTCTTTAGATAAGTCTTCAATAAATTGTCCCTCCAAGTAGCGGGCAAAAAAGGGAACTGCTTGGGAATTTTCTTCTGGATTGTTCAGGTCTGACATTGAAAAAATACTCCTAGGTAATTGATTGAACTTACTTGCTAGTTAAACTAGCCCTTAGCAAAGGTATTAGGGAGTAGTAAGTAGGTAGTAGAGAATAAAAATCCTAAAATTTTCTACCTAAAGTGATATTACATGATAAAAATAACCACTTAACTAAACCCTTAACACTTGATAGTTTCCAAGTATTACGTAGTATATTAGCAACAAAAATTTATTCTACCCTTAATAATTAAAACAAAATAGGACATAAAAATAACAATTATGTCTCATAGCCCTAGAAATCTCTGTGTAGTCCTACTTTGAACCATTGGTATTTTTTTTAGTAATGGGTAATGGTACGAGAGTAATCACAATTACCATTACCATTACCCAAGCCTGAAAATACCGATGCTATCTGGATATCAAAGAAATAAAGACGATTCTGAGCCCATCTCCGGATATCTCCATCTTGTTAATGTGGTGGACACAGGAAATTCTTGAGTTCTTCAGGAATTTCTTCAAAATGCTCCAGAAGGAAATCCATTATGGCCAGATGGTACAAATCAATTGCCATCGGAGAGCGATAGTTGTGACCTCTGGCAAACCAGCGCTGTACTGTGCCTTCGCTACGGGAGCAAATACAGGCGATGACCTCGTAAGTCACTAACCATTTTCGATAAAACTGTTGTGGTGTCATCCCCAATTTGCAGTTACTGTAGCGCTGGATTAAGGCTTGGTCTTTTTCGGTTAGAGGACGGGGCTTTTTCATAAAGCTTCCTCTACTGCTAGAGTTTCTAAGTCTTGTTCACAGGCTAGTACGGTGATGGCTGGTGAACTCCAAAAGTATAGCGCTAGTCGCAAAATGAGATGGCAAATCCGCCACTGACAGCTTGTGGCAAACAGCTTGGCAAACAGCGTCGAAGCCTGTTCCACAGTTTCTTGGTAGGGGTGAGCCTCACCATCAGGGTGAAATGGTTTTAGCATAGGATGTATCTCCTTGTGTTAATGGAGGAGCCAGAAGCCAGCGTTTGCCATGGAAACTTTGCGCTGGCTTCTTTCTATCTCCTTATCTATCGGGTAAGTCAGCGGGATTACTCCCGCTTCGTCCCCAAAGCACCGTGCGAACAAGTTTA